>DASWSO010000856.1:0-9687 GCA_036402635.1 Xanthobacteraceae bacterium | reverse complement strand
CGCCACCTGCCCCGAGAAGGTGATCACGCTCACGCCGCAGATCGACTTCCGCGCCGCCACGTCGGCGTTGCGCGTGCTCAAGCAGGAGGAGCCGTTCCGCTGCATCGCCTGCGACAAGCCGTTCGGCGTGAAGAGCACGATCGAGCGCGTCGCGGCGAAGCTCGAAGGCCGGCACTGGATGTTCCAGAACTCGACGCGCCGCGTCGACCTCATCCGCATGTGCGAGGATTGCCGGGTGGCGGCGGTGACGGCGGACGACTTCGATCCCTACGGCGCGCCGCGGCCGAACCCGCGCACCAGCGAGGACGAATTCCGCGCGCGCGCGGCGAAGCCAGACGGTTGAGAGCATGCCCCGGGCATGACGGTTTTTACCGCCCCCGCGTGGCGCGGGCGAGGAACTCCACCAAGGCGGTGCGGTCGGCCGCGGCGGTGATGCGCTGCTCCGGCATCTTGGTGCCGGGCGTGTAGGTCGCGGGACCGACTTCGAACAGCTTCGCCACGGTTTCGGGCGTCCACACGATCTCGAGCCGCTTCAAAGCGTCGGAGAAATTGTAGCCCGGCAGCGTGGCGATGCGGCGGCCGAAAATGCCGGCGAGGCTCGGGCCGGCGCGGTTGCCCTGGTCGATCTGCAGGGTGTGGCAGGCGACGCAGGCGCGAAAAACCTCGGCGCCGGGATCGCCCGTGTAGGCGGCGAGCGGATCGTCCGGCGCACCCAGCGCGACCGCCTCAATGGGCTCGCCGGTGCGCACGTTCCAGCGCCGCAGCAGGCGGTCGGTGCCGCCGCTCAGCAGCGTCTCGTTGTCGGGCAAGAATACCAGCGCCCAGACCGGCAGGCCGGGTCCGACCAGGGTCTGCACCACCTTGCGCGCCAGTCGGTCGACGATCGCCACGGCGCCGCGGATGCCGGCGACTGCGATCCACGTGCCGTCGGCCGAAATTGCCAGCGCGATGATCGGAGCCGGCGCGATCTCGATCTCGCCGAGCAGCGCGCCCGCGGCCGAGAGCACGTAGAGCTTGCCGTCGGCGCCGCCGGCAAACATCTCGCCGTCGCGCGCGACCGCCACCGCGTTGAGCGGGCTTGGCAGCGTGACGATGGTGGCTGACGCCGCTTGCGCGAGCGGCCACAGCCGCAGCGTCGCGTCATAGCCGACGGTGATGAGTGTCCGGCCGTCGGGTGCGAAGGCGGCGCCGTTGACGTTCTGCCGATGGCCATCGAACACGCGCGGGCGGCCCCCAACGAGCGGCCAGAGCCGGGCGGTGCCGTCCCATGAGGCCGACGCGACCGTGTTCCCGTCCGGCGACACCGCCAGCGCGGCGATCGGTGCCGAGTGCCCAGTCAGCACCGTCTCGGGCACCTGCCGGCCCGGAGTCCACAGCGCGATCAGCCCGTCCTCGCCGCCGGTGGCGGCGCGGCCGTCCGGCAAGAGCGCCACCGCGTTGACCGAGCTCGCATGGAAGCGCAGCACCTGCTCGGCGGCGTTGCGTTGAAGCGACCAGCGGATCGCGGAGGTGTCGAAGCTGCCCGAGAGCGCGGTCGTGCCGTCGGCCGAGACCGCCACCGCCCGCACCGGTCCGCCGTGGCCGCGCAGCTGCGCTTGTGCGGAAGACGCGATCAGGATCAGCGAGGCGGTGAGAAAGACGGCGGCCGTCGCCCGCATGCCAACGCGAACCGACCGCCTCGGCGCGTCGCCGTTATAGCCGGGCCTGACGCGTCGGCCGGCGGCGATCATGCCGTCAGGCCGCGCGGTTCTTCTTGATGTCGCCCTTCTTGACGCCGGCTTCCGGGAAAATCCACATCGCCACGATCATCAGCACCGCCGTGATCATCACGAAGGTGCCGAGGTCGGGGCGGATCGGCGACCGGCTCCAGTAGGCGAGGATCGCGGCGACGATCAGCACGACCACCGAGACGACCGCCTTCACGTCATTCGGCATGGCGTTTGCTCCGCCGTTTCGGCCGTCAGTAATTCCCCATCGGCAGCGCCGAGGCCTCGTCGGGCCGCTTCGGCCGCCCGCGCAAGCCCTGCTTCAGCCGGCTGGTATCATAGCCGTTGAACAGGTGGCCCAAAAGCCCGCGGTTGAGGTCGGAGGTGCCGAACAGCCAGTCGGCGATCGGGAAGGTCAGGTTCATGTTGACCTCCATCATCAGCCGCGGATTGTGGTGCGCGGTGTGATGCCGGCGCAGCGTGTTCACGAACGGGCAGTTGCGGACGAACCAGTTCTCCTCGACATGGCAGCAGAAGTGCATGAACTCGTAGATCAGGTACATGCCGGTGGTCACCGACATGAACAGCCAGCCGACATTGGGCGAGAACACGGCGCCGAGGAGCAGCGCCGCCGGGATCGACATCAGGATGAACACGACCAGTGCGTAGGGCGGAAACACCGTCACGCGCCAATCCTTGTGGTCGCGGAAGCGCATCTCGTCGTCGGTGAAGAACTGATGGTGGTTGAGGGTGTGGCGCTCATAGATCGCCCGCACGCCCTTGATATTGACCGGCCGGTGCATGACGAAGGTGTGCACCGCCCATTCGAACACGTTGGTGAACAGGAAGGTGAGCGGCACCGTCAGCCATTCCACCCATGTCACGTTCTGGATGTGCTGGACGTAGACGTAGAACGCCGCCGCGCCCATCGCGTAGATGATCGCGACGTGCAGGTAGCCGTCGTACCAGCCCATGATGCGCGAGCGGTATTCCTGCCGGAACGTGATCTGGCGATCGGTGATCATTTTCGCCTCTCCTCAGCACCGTTGCGCCACGGCGGCAGCGCCGCTGCTAATGGCCGCCCGGCTCGGTGGCATCTGATATATCAGCAATCTATCAGCCTGTCCCGCCATGGTCAATCCGGCTGCAGCGCAGGCACCGGCACGATGCCCTCGATCACCCGCGCCACGGCGGCGTCGCGCCGCGCCTCCGCCGGCTTGCCGACAAAGATGATCTCGCCGCGCTCCAGCACGTAGAGCCGGTCGGTGAAGTCCGGGACGTGGTGGATGTTGGATTCGGCGATGAACACCGCGTGGCCGAAGGTGCGGATGGAGGCGAGGCCGTCGACGATCGACGGCACGATCGCGGGCGAAAGCCCCTCGGTCGGCTCGTCCAGCAGCAGGAGCTTCGGGTCCAGCGCCAGCGCCCGCGCGATCGAGACCATCTTGCGCTCGCCGCCGGAAAGCTCCTGCCCGCCGCGCGCGCGGTAGCGTTCGAGCTTCGGAAACACCGCATAGGCCTGAGCGATGCGCGCTTCGGCGCTGCGCCCGCTGTCATGCGTCCAGGTCGGCATGGCGATGTTCTCCGCCACCGTGAGCTCGCCGAACACCTCGCTCTCCTCCGGGGCGAAGCCGACCCCCATGCGGGCGATCCGGTGCGGGCGTAAGCCCAGGATCGGGGTGCCGCCCAGCTCGATCGCGCCGGAGGTGGCGCGGCGCGATCCCATGATGGTGCGGAAAGTGGTGGTCTTGCCGGCGCCGTTGCGGCCGACCAAGCAGACCAGCTCCCCTGCCCTCACGTCGAGCGAGATGCCGCGCAGCACGCGGCTGCCCTGGATGTCGACGACGAGGTCGCGCACCGACAGCATCAGGCGGACCTCCGGCGCCCGACCACGGTCTCGATGATCACCGGGTCGGCGAAGAACGGCCCCGGCGGCAGGTCGGCCAGCACCTTGCCCTCGGAGAGCGCGATGATGCGGTCCGAATAGGCCGCGACCATGTCCATGTCGTGCTCCACCAGCAGCAGGCCCTGCACGCCGGCCCGCTTCGCCGCCGCGATCAGCGTCTGCATGATGGTGTGCTTCTCGCCCGTGGAGACGCCGGAGGTCGGCTCGTCCAGCAGGATCACCTGCGGCTCCAGCGCGAACGCGGAGGCGACGTCGAGCAGCTTCTTCTCGCCCTGCGAAAGCCCCTGCGACGGCGTGTCGAGCCGGTCCTGCAGGCCGAAGATGGCGGCGATCTCGGTGACGCGCGCCGCCATCTCGCGATCGCCGCGCAGGCTGGCGAACAGCCGCCGCCGCTTGCGCTGGCGCGAGATCACGGCGGTGGCGATCGTCTCCGCCACCGTGAGCTTCGGAAAGATCTGGATCAGCTGGAAAGCGCGGGCGAGCCCGCGGTCGGCGAGCTTCACCGGGCCGAGCCCGGCGATGCTGTTGCCCATGAACGTCACCTCGCCGGCAGTGGGGACCAGGAGCCCGGTGAGCAGGTTGACCAGCGTGGTCTTGCCGGCGCCGTTCGGCCCCACGACCGTCAGCAATTCCCCGGCCCGCACCGTGATGCTGACGTCGTCGAGCGCGCGGAACGCGCCGTAATGCTTGGAGAGGTTGCGGGTCTCGAGCAGGACGGTCATCGGCCGACCCGAAGCCCGACGCGGCGCCCGGCGTCCTGGGCGAGGCCGGCAAGGCCGGCCGGAAAACCGATCACCAAAGCCGCCAGCATCGCGCCGAGCACGAAGCGCCAGTACTGGGTGAGCGCCTGCAGCTGGTCCTGCAGCAGCGTGAAGGCGAAGGCGCCCACGATCGGCCCGAAGAAATTGCTGAAGCCGCCCAGCACGGTCATGAACACGAGGTGGCCGGAATGCGTCCAGTAGACCAGCTCGGGATCGGCGACGCCGATGCGAAAGCCCAGGATGGCGCCGCCGACGGCGCCGAAGCCGGCCGAGATCACGAACGCGATCAGCCGGAACTCGCGCACGTGCACGCCAAGATATTCGGCCTTGCGGGCGTTGTCGCGGGACGCGCGCAGGTGCAGCCCGAACGGCGAATGCACGATCCGCCACATCACCAGGCCGGCGATCGCCAGCAGAACGAGGCAGTAGTAGTAGAATGGGCCGGCCAGCAGCTCGATCTTGTTGTACTGGTTGAAGTCGAGCCCGAGGATCTTCATGCGCGGCACGCGCATGCCGCTGTCGCCGCCGGTGAGGTGGTAGAACTTGAACAGGAACGAGTGAAAAAGCATGCCGAAGGCGAGCGTCAGCATGCCGAAGAAGATGCCGATATAGCGCACGCAAACGAGGCCGATCGGCACCGCCGCGACCATCGCGCCGAGGCCGACTGCCAGCAGCACCAGCTCGAAGTGCTTCACGCCCAGCACGCCCGACATGACGGCGGCGCCGTACGCGCCCATGCCGAGGAACATGGCGTGCCCGAACGAAAGAAGGCCGCCGTAGCCGAACAGCAGGTTGAAGCCGAGCAGCGCGATGGCGTAGCCGAAGAACGGGATCATCAGGCTGGCGTAGTATGGCGGCACCGCCAGCGGCAGCAGCGCGAGCACCGCGACGCCGACGAGCGCGACCCAGGCCGCGGCGGAAAGCTTCATGCCGGCTTCCCGAACAGGCCGGTCGGCCGCAGCAGCAGCACGCCGATGACGATCAGGTAGATCGCCAGGATCTCGACCTCCGGATAGACCACGATCGCGAAGGCGCGGATCAGCCCGACGATCAGCGCACCGGCGAGCGCGCCGCGCATGGAGCCGAGCCCGCCGATCACCACCACGGCGAACGCCTCGATCACGAACTCGACCGCCATGTCGAGCGACGCCGCCGCGGTCGGCACCACCAGCGCGCCGGCGGTGGTGCCGAGCACCGTGCCGATCGTGAACACGATGGCGTAGACGGCGCGCACGTCGACCCCGAGCGCCTCCGCCATGCCGCGGTTCTCCGCGGTCGCGCGCAGCACCTTTCCGTAATTGGTGCGCTGCAGGAAGGCGCCGAGCCCAACGGCGGCGGCGATCGCCGCCGCGATCACCAGCAGATTGTAAACCGGCACCAAGAACTCGCCGCTCGCCAGCCTGCCGTACACCAGATAGGTCGAGTCCAAGGAGCGCGGGTTGGAGCCCCAGATGAAGCGGAAGACATCCTGGAACATCAGCACCAGCGCGAACGTCAGCAGCAGCTGGAAACTCTCGTCACGCTCGTAGACCGGGCGCAGCAGCCGCTCGATCAGCGGGCCGACGAAACCGAGCAGGATGCCGGACAGGATCAGCCCCGGCAGCAGCAGCCACGGCGACACGCCGAAGGCGCTGGCATAGCCGGCGAAGGTGATGCCGAAATAGGCCCCCAGCGCGTAGAACGAGCCGCACGCCAGATTGACGATCTTCTGCACCCCGAACACGAGCTGCAGCCCGGCCGCGACCAGGAACAGCACGGCGGCGTGAAAGACGCCGCCGAGCAGGATGTTCATGAACGCCGACATCGAAGGTGATGCGACCGCGGCTCAGATGTCGAACTTCGCGGTCTTGATCCACTCCCAGAAATTCCCGCCCGGGGGCTTCTGCAGGCTGGTCGAGTACATGCTCTCGAACTTGTCGAGCGTCACGAAGTCGTACTTGTTGTTGTGGGTCGTGAAGCCCTGGATGAAGGTCTGGTCGGCGATGTGGTCGTTGCGCCACGAGCCTTTGCCGCCGAGGCTTTCCACGGTCGAGCCCTCGATCGCGCCGATCACGTCGTCGACCGACGGCCACGCACCGCCCTTCGCCTTGGCGGCCTTCTCCACCGCCTGCTTGTAGGAGGCGAGCGCGAAGTACGAGCGGTCGGCTTCCCAGTTCGGGTAGTCCTTGTGGGTCGCCTCGTACCAGCCGACGAATTCCTTCTGCAGCGCGGTCCCGTTCGGGTTGGCGAAGTAGAGCGTGTTATGGCCGAACAGGGTGCCTTCGGGGGTGAATTCCTTCTTCATCAGGGTGTGCTGCCAGCCGGCCGCCGGCAGCACCAGCTTGGTGCCCTTGGTCAGGTCGGCGGCATGCGCCTGCTTCATGAAGATCGGCAGGTCGGCGAACAGCAACGACGAGAAGATCAGGTCCGGCTTGGCGCTCTTGAGCGCGGCGACGTGGCTGGTCAGGTCCATGGTGCCGACCTTCGGCCACTGCTCCGTCACCACCTTGTGGTCGATGTTGAAGCGCTTCAGCAGCGCGATGAACGCGGCCATGTTGTTGCGGCCGTAGGAGTAATCCGGATTGATGCCGGCGATGGTGACGAACTGCCCCTTCCAGTGCTTGATCGCGAGCACCGACGCCATCACGGCTTCGCATTCGTTGTCGGTGGAGCGGAACAGATATTTTGGGTTCGGCAGCTTCTCGTCGACGCCGTCCTGGGTGGTGCCGTCCCAGAAGATGGTAAGCGCGCGCGCCTCCTCCACCACCGGCCCGAGCGCGAGCGCGACGCCGGTGGAGACGATGCCCTGCACGCAGTCGACCTTGTTCTGCTGCACCAGCCGGGTGAAGCGCTCGATCGTGTCCTTCGGCGAGGTCTCTTCCTCGATCACCAGCTCGATCTTGCGGCCGGCGATGCCGCCGTCCTTGTTGAAGCGCTCGGTCGCCCATTGGGCGGCGCGGATGCCGCTCTCGCCGGCGCTCGCCGCGATGCCGGAGCGCGGTGCCAGGATGCCGATGCGCACCGGCTGGTTCTGCGCGATGGCGGGCTTGAACACTTCGCCGGAAGCGGCGGCGAGCGCGCCGGCGGCGGCGGCGGATTGCAACAACGTGCGGCGTGACAGGGCCATTTCGTTTCCTCCCGATTGATCGGCAGGTTTCTCCTGCCCGACAGTTGCTTTTGCGTCTGCTCAGGGCCGCCAGGTGCCTGCGAGGGCGGCCTCGATATTGTCGCTCGTGAGCGTCCAGTCGTTGTCGAGATTGGCGACCACGGTTTTCATGAACGGCTCGCAGAGCGCGATCGCGCGCTCCTTGTCGCCGAGGTGGTCGTAGAGGATGGCGAGCGCGAGCTGCTGCGGCGAGCCGCCCTCGTAGGTCCACTCGAAACCGTATTTGGTGAAGCGCTTGATGGCGTAATGCTCATCGAGCCGCTCGCCGTCCACGGCGACGACGAGCCCGTCGATGGTGCGCTTGCCGGTATAGGTCTTCATCGCAGCGGCGGCTCCCCCCGACGGCGCGCTGATATATCTGCGATATAATAGCCGCTCCGGCCGCCCGCGCAATGCTTCATGCGGCGCCGTGGTCGCAGGATGGGTAGGGCGCAGCGAAACCCATCGATCTGGTCGGCGGCGCGCCCCGCGCGTCGATCAACCCGGCTTTAGACTTTCACACCGGACCCTCGGCCGGTGCGTGCGTGACCAGGCCGGCCGGACGGCCGGCGGCGCGCGCCGCCGCGGCCGGATCGAGCTTGCGATCCCACGCATTGGCATCGAAGCGCCAGCCGTTGACCTTGTCGGCGGCGGGAGAGACCACCCAAAGCAGCGGCGGCACCATCTCGTCCGGCTCGACCAGGCGTGCGGCGCGCCCCTCGCGGCTGGCGTCGCGCATCTCCTGCGCCATGCCGGGCGTATTCGCGCCGGCGCCCGGATTGACAATGTTGACGGTCAGCCCGGTGCCGGCGACTTCCTTGGCCCAGACCTCGGTCGCCATTTCCAATGCCGCCTTCGACGGGCCATACGGCGACGCGCCCGGCATGTTCATGGTCGTGAGCTTGGTGGTGACGTTGACGATGCGTCCCCAGCCCTGCTCGATCAGCTGCGGCGCCAGCCGCCGCGCCAGCCGGTCGGCGGCGACGAAGTTCGTGTCCATCGTGGTCTGCACGATCTCGTCGGAAATTTCCCAGAACTTTGGCGGAGACGGCCGGCGGAAACGATCCGGCGCGATGTAGGTGAAGGTCACGCCGGCATTGTTGACCAAAATGTCGACGCGGCCGAAGCGCTTGGCCGTTTCGGCGATGACCCGGTCGCACTCCGCCGGCTGGCGCAGGTCGGCCGCGAGCAGCAGCAGCCGGTCGAGGAAAGGCTTTGCGTCGGCGTCGACGCGCATCGCCTCGACGTCCTCCGCGATGTGTCCGACCGCGGCGACGCGGTGGCCTTCGCGCGCGAGACCCAGTGCCATGGCGCGGCCGAGTCCCCTCAAGCCGCCGGTGACGATTGCCGTGCGTTGGTTCACTGCTCTCCCCCTGCTGCGCTACGATTTTGGCCCCGGACTATTGCAGTTGCGGCCGGCGCTGCCCATGGACGCGCGATTGCATCGCCGGCCCGCGGCAGCTAACGGGTAGGCCATGCGGCCCGTCGACATCACCGCAACCAGATCGGACCACCAAGACCCTTGGATGGAGGCGATGCGGCGCGGCGACTTCGACCGCGCTTGGCAGATCAGCGACGCCATCCTGCGCGAGCGTGTCGCGGGCGGCGCCACCTGCTGGCACTGGCCGCGGCATCTGCAATACGTCTGGAACGGCGCGCCGCTCGCCGGCAAGCGCGTGCTGGTCCGCTGCTATCACGGGCTCGGCGACACCATCCAGTTCATCCGTTTCGCCGCGCCGCTGCGCGCGATCGCCAGCCATGTGACGGTGTGGGTGCAGCCGGAGCTGCTGGCGCTGGTCGGGACCGCGCCCGGCGTGGACGCGGTGCTGCCGCTGCACGACGGCACGCCGGATGCGGCGTACGACCTGGACATCGAGATCATGGAGCTGCCGCACGCGCTGCGCATCACACCCGCGACGCTGCCGCGGCGGGTGCCGTACCTTGTCCCGCCGGCGGCACGCGCGGTCCTCCCGGAAACGGCGGCCCGCCGCGTCGGCATTGCGTGGAAGGCGGGCGGCTGGGATCCGGCGCGCTCGGTGCCCACGCCCTTGATCCGCACGCTTGCGGATGCGCCTGGGATCGAGCTGGTGTCGCTGCAGCTCGGGCTTGGCAGCGACGAGCTTGCGCTCGCCGGCATGACCGACATCAGCACCGCCGACGTGACCGAGGCTGCGACGCGCATGGGCGGGC
>DASWSO010000855.1:0-2782 GCA_036402635.1 Xanthobacteraceae bacterium | reverse complement strand
GGTCAGGCCGACACGCACGGCATAAATGATCGTCGCGAGATGCACCGTCACCGCGAAGGCCAAAACCACAGCCGATCCACGCTGCAGCAGAAACATCAGCGCGGTCATCGCGGGCGCTTCCCGAGCGCGCGTTTCAGCATGGCGCGCTTGAGGCCGGCGATCGCGTAGGTGGGCGCGATCTGCTTTGGGCAGAACGTGGTGCAGCTCATGTGCGTGTGGCAGGCCTGGCAACCGTCGCGGCCGGACACCGCCGCGATGCGCGCGGCATTGCCGCGGTCGCGCACGTCGTTGACCAGCGTCCAGGCGCGGTTGAGCGCGGCCGGCCCGAGATAGTCGGGATCCCAGGCGACCACGTCGCAGGCCGAATAGCAGACGCCGCAGCCGATGCATTCGATCCCGGCGTCCGCCTCGAGCCGCGCCGGCGTGGTCGGCGGCACCACGGCGAAATCCGGCTCCGCCTCGGCGCCCGGCTCGAAAAAGCCGTTGGCGGCGCGCCACTTGTCGAAGAACTCCGCCATGTCGACGGCGAGATCCTTCACCACCCTGAAATTGCGCAGCGGCTCTAGCCGCAATGCGCCGGTGCCGGCGACCTGCGCGACGCGGGTGCGGCAGGTCCAGCGCGGACGCCCGTTCACCACCATGGCGCAGGAGCCGCACATGCCGACCCGGCAGGCGAAGCGGTAGGCGAGCGTCGGATCCTGCTCGCGCTGGATCGCGCTCACCACGTCGAGCACGGTCTGGTGCTCGCGCCGCGGCACCGCAAAGGTCTCGAAGCGGCCCTCGGCGGCTCCGCGCCAGACCTCGACGCTCAACGTTGCTGAAGCGGCCATCGGGTTCCGACCGAAACGTCGTTGCCGGGCTTGACCCGGCAATCCATTCCAAAGAACTGTTGTTTTGAATGGAAGCGCGGGTCAACCCTCGCCCGCTCGCCTGGACTTACACCCCGCCTGGAGCTTGCCTTTGTCATTACCCGCCTCGCTGCACGGCCGTCTCGCCCTTCCGGCGGTGGCGGCGCCGATGTTCCTCGTCTCCGGCCCCGACCTGGTGGTGGAATCCTGCCGCGCCGGCGTGATCGGCACCTTCCCGGCGCTCAACCAGCGCAGCAGCGAAGGCTACGAGGCGTGGCTCGACGAAATCGAGACCCGGCTGGCGGCGGCCGAGGCGAACGGCGAGAGCCCGGCGCCCTACGGCATCAACCTGATCGTCCACAAGACCAATCCGCGGGTGGGCGCCGACCTCGAACTCACCGTCAAGCACCGGGTGCCGCTGGTGATCACCTCGCTCGGCGCCAACACCGAAGTGGTGGACGCGGTGCATGGCTACGGCGGGCTCGTGTTCCACGACGTCATCAACATGCGGCACGCCGAGAAGGCGGCCGCGGCCGGCGTCGACGGGCTGATCGCGGTATGCGCCGGCGCCGGCGGACATGCCGGCATGCTGAGCCCGTTCGCGCTTGTTTCCGAGATCCGCGGCTTCTTCGACAAGACCATCCTGCTGTCGGGCGCGATCTCCGACGGCCGCCAGGTCGCGGCGGCGCTGATGATGGGCGCCGACCTCGCCTATCTCGGCACCCGCTTCATCGCCACCCGCGAGAGCCTCGCCGCCGAGGGATTCAAGCGCATGATCGTCGAAGGGCGCGCGGCCGACATCGTCTACACGCCGGCGATCAGCGGCGTGCACGGCAACTTCATGCGCCGGAGCATGATCGACGCCGGGCTTGATCCCGAGAACCTGCCGCCCAAGCCCGACATGAACATGGACCGCAGCGACCGCGAGAAGCGCGCCTGGAAGCATATCTGGTCGGCCGGCCAGGGGATCGGCACGATCGACGACGTGCCGAGCGTGGCGGAGCTGTGCGCGCGGCTCAAACGCGAGTTCGAGAGCGCGCGCATCGACTTCACGCCCGCCGCCGCGATGCCGCGGCGCGCCGCCGCTTCGGTTGCGTAGCCGCAGCGGCTGAGCGATTCTGCCGCAGCGTCCGCCGCGGCGCCGCAAGACCGAACAGGACCGCCCATGACCTCCGCCCCGCAAGCGCTGCGTCCCGCCACCGACAAGCCTGCCGACCAGCCGGCCCCCGATAGCCGTAGCGACGGCGCCGCGCCCGAGTTCCAGAACCTGCACGAGATCATCGCGCGGGCGCGGCAGAACCTGAACCAGAACAACTGGGACTACATCGTCGGCGGCACCGAGAGCGAGACCACGCTCAAGCGCAACCGCATGGCGCTCGATTCGATCGCGTTCCGGCCGCGCGTGCTGCGCGACGTCAGCAAAGTCGACGCCTCGGTGGAGCGCTTCGGCCGTCGGATGCGGCTGCCGGTCCTGCTGGCGCCAGTCGGCTCGCTGGAGAGCTTCGAGGAGGGCGCCGGCGCCACCGTGGTGAAGGCGGCCGGCGAGTTCGGCGTCGCCCACATGCTGAGCTCCGTCACCGAGCCGGGACTGGAACAGGTCGCCGAAGCGGCGCCCGACGCGCTGCGCATTTTCCAACTCTACGTGCGCGGCGACGCCGCCTGGACCGACGATTACGTGCGGCGCGCCATCGATCGCGGCTATGCGGGATTCTTCCTGACCGTCGACACCGCGCATTACAGCCGGCGCGAGCGCGACCTCGCCAAGCGCCACGTCACCCGCGGCCGCGCCAAGGTGGCGGCCGAGGGACCGCGCTTCCAGGCCGGGCTCGATTGGAGCACGGTCAAGCGCATCAAGGACCGCTTCGACGTCCCGCTCGGGCTGAAAGGGATCGCCACCGCCGAGGACGCCTTGATCGCGCTCGAGCACGGCGTCG
>DASWSO010000854.1:0-1664 GCA_036402635.1 Xanthobacteraceae bacterium | reverse complement strand
ACCGCCGCACGCAGGATTCGCTGGAAACCGTTCACTCTACGCTCGGCCATGTCGTCGACCGGCTGGCGATGATCGAAGGCGATCTGCGCGCGGTTCGCGCCGCGCCGCCTGTTGCAGCGCCCGCCCCGGCAGCATTCGAAGCCCGCGAAGAAGCGCCGCGCGCGATGATGCCGCCGTCGAACTTTGCGCTGCCGGCATATGTCCCGCAGACCCAGGCCTTTGCGCCGCAGCCGAAACCGGAACTGCCGAATCCGGCAGCCTCCCAGGAGCATTTTGCCGCAGCACCACGCGAATTCCATGCCGCGCAACAGGTAGCACCGCCGGCCGCCCCGCCGGTGACGCCGCGCGCCATCAGCGAAATCCTGGAGCCGCACACCGCGGCGCCACGCACCGCGATCGCGCCGGAATTGCCGCCGGATCATCCGCTGGAGCCGGGCACACGGCCCACGGGGCGGGTGTCATCGCCATCCGAACGGATCGCCGCGTCCGAAAGCGTGATCAACGAAATCTCCGCGGCCGCCAAGGAGCCGGTGAGTTCGTCGAGCTTCATCGCCGCCGCGCGCCGCGCCGCGCAGGCCGCCGCCGCAGCACCCGCCAACGAGAAGGCGGCGAAGGCGGCTGCCAAGGCGAACTCGAAGGCCGGCAAGGCTACCGCGATCGACAAGGGCAAGAAGGCGGACGGCAAGGAGCCGTCGAACATCACCTCCAAGATCCGCTCGCTGCTGGTTGGCGCGAGCGTGGTCGTGATCGTGCTCGGCACCTTCAAGATGGCGATGACGCTGCTCGACACCGGCAGTGCGCCGCCAATACCGCAGATGGAATCCACCGATCCGGCGCCGCCGGCACTGGCCCCCACTGAGAACACCGCCAAGCCCGCAATGCCGGCACCGGCCGCGCCCTCGATGATCTCGCCCGCTCCGATCGGCCGGCAATCGAACAGCAGCTCGGGTCCGAACATGCTGGACAGCGCGCAAGTCGCGATCCCGCAGGCGAGCATTCCGCAGTTCACGCCGGTCACGATCCCGCCGCAGGCGGCGACGTCCGTCCCACCGCAGGCGGTGATGCCCATCTCGCCGCAGGCGGTGATGTCGCAGATCAACGCCAGCGACGTCACGGGCGCGATCCCGCCGGCCTCCGGCAAGCTTGGAACGGTGCAGGTCCCGGGAACCGAGAAGCTGCCCGATGGCATCGGCGGACCGGCGCTGCGCGCGGCCGCGATGAAGGGCGATCCGACCGCGGCTTATGAAGTCGGCGTGCGCTTTGCCGAGGGCAAGGGTATCGCGGCCAATCTCGACGAAGCCGCCAAATGGTATGACCGCGCGGCGAATGCCGGCGTGGTACCCGCGATCTTCCGGCTCGGCACCTTCTATGAGAAGGGCATGAGCGTGAAAAAGGACGTCGACATCGCGCGGCGTTACTATCTGCAGGCGGCCGAACGCGGCAACGCCAAGGCGATGCATAATCTGGCCGTGCTCGACGCCGATGGCGGCGGCAAGGGCGCCAATTACAAGAGCGCGTCGCAATGGTTCCGCAAGGCCGCCGATCGCGGCGTCGCCGACAGCCAGTTCAACCTCGGCATCCTCTATGCCCGCGGCATCGGCGTCGAACAGAACCTCGCCGAATCCTTCAAATGGTTCAGCCTCGCGGCAGCCCAGGGCGACGCG
>DASWSO010000853.1:0-3082 GCA_036402635.1 Xanthobacteraceae bacterium | reverse complement strand
ATTATCCGACCAAGCCGGTGCGAATGATCATTCCGTTCCCGCCCGGTGGCAGCAATGACGTGGTCGGCCGCATGATCGGCATGCAACTCAGCGACAAGCTCGGCAAGCAGGTGATCGTTGACAACCGCGCCGGCGCCGGTGGCGTGGTCGGCACCGAGGTGGTGGCGAATGCGCCGCCCGACGGCTACACGCTGCTCGTGATCTCGCTCGCGCACGCGGTCAATCCCTGGCTCTACAAGCTGTCCTATGATCCGATCAAAGCGTTTGTGCCGATCGGCATCATGGCGAGCGGCACCAATGTGCTGGTCGTCCATCCCGACCTACCGATCCATTCGGTCAAGGAGCTGGTCGCGGCCGCCAAGGCGAAGCCGGGCGACCTGCAATATGCCTCGGCGGGCATCGGCAGCTTCCAGCATCTCGGCGGCGAGCTGTTCAAACTCATGGCCGGCGTCAACATCCTGCATGTGCCGTTCAAAGGTGGCGGCCCGGCGATGATCGACGTGATCGGCGGCCATACCAAGGTGATGTTCTCCTCGCTGGTGCAGACCACCCCGTTCATCCGCTCCGGCAAGCTGCGCGCGCTCGCGACCGGCGGCGCCAAGCGCAGCCCGGTGCTGCCCGATCTGCCGACCATCGCCGAAGCGGGCGTTCCCGGCTACGAGGCGACCAACTGGTGGGGCATCCTGGCGCCCGCCGGCACCCCGAAGGAGGTCGTCGACAAGGTGCATGCCGCCATCACCGCCGTGCAGGACGCGTCGGAAACCCAGAAGCAGCTCGAAAGCGAAGGCGCGGAGGTCGTGAAGATGAGCACGCCCGAGTTCGGCGCCTTCATGGTCAGCGAGATGGCCAAATGGGGACAGGTGGTGAAGGAGGGCGGCATCAAGGCGGAGTGATACGGGGGCCGCGAGCACTGACTGTTCCCCTCCCCCTTGTGGGGAGGGGTTAGGGGTGGGGGTCGTGAGGCGTCGCCGCTTCGTATCCGCACCACCCCCCTCCCTGTCCCTCCCCCACAAGGGGGGAGGGAACGCAAGAGCCGCCGCCGCAACGCGTAGGACATATTCCTGGGCCAATCAGTGAAGCTGAGACTGCTCGACAACAAGGACTTCTGGGCCGGCGCCCTGCTGGCGGCGATCGGCGTCGCCGCAGTGGTGCTGGCGCGCGACTATCCGTTCGGCACGTCGCTGCGCATGGGGCCGGGCTATTTCCCGACCGTGCTCGGCGCCCTGCTGGCGCTGTTCGGCGGCTATTTCCTGGTGCGGTCGCTGCGCGCGTCCGAGACACTCGATACCAACTGGTCGCTGCGCGCGCTGATCGGATTGACGGTGTCGCTGATCCTGTTCGGCGTCTTGATCGACCGCGCCGGCTTCGTGCCGGCCCTGGTGGTGCTGATCTTCGGCTCGGCCGCCTCCAGCACCGAGTTCAAGTTCCGCGAGGTCCTGCTCTTGACCGCGATCCTGACCGTGTTCGCGGTGGTGCTGTTCATCTGGGCGATCGGGCTGCCTTACCGGCTGTTCGCGGGATTCTAGAAAACCGAAGAACCATGGACGTCTTCAATCACCTGATCTTCGGTTTCGGCGTCGCCATCTCGCTGCAGAACCTGTTCTATTGCCTGGTGGGCGTGACGGTCGGCACGCTGATCGGCGTGCTGCCCGGCGTCGGTCCGCTCGCCACCATCGCGATGCTGCTGCCGATCACCTACAACGTCTCGGCAGTCGCCGCGCTCATCATGCTGGCGGGCATCTATTACGGCGCCCAATACGGCGGCTCGACCACCGCGATCCTGGTCAACCTGCCGGGCGAGACCTCCTCGATCGTCACCTGCATCGACGGCTATCAGATGGCCCGCCAGGGGCGGGCCGGCCCGGCGCTCGCGATCGCGGCGATCGGCTCGTTTTTCGCCGGCACCGTCGGCACCTTCCTGGTCGCGCTCGCCGGTCCGCCGCTCGCCGAGGTCGCGCTCCAGTTCGGCGCGCCGGAATATTTCTCGCTGATGCTGATGGGCCTGATCGCCGCCGCGGTGCTGGCCCAGGGCGACATGATGAAGTCGCTGGCGATGGTCGCGATGGGGTTGCTGCTCGGCATCGTCGGCTCGGACGTCAACACCGGCGTGCCGCGCTTCAGCTTCGGCATCGTCGAGCTGTCCGACGGCATCGGCTTCATCGTGGTGGCGGTCGGGGTTTTTGCGGTCGGCGAGATCGTGAAGAATCTCGGCGATCCGGCCGAGGAGCGCTCGGTCTTCGACACCAAGGTGACGCATCTCTATCCCACCCTGGACGATCTCAAGCGCTCGATCGGCCCGATCCTGCGCGGCACCGGCATCGGGTCCTTCTTCGGCGTGCTGCCCGGCACCGGCCCGGCGATCGCCTCCTTCGCGTCCTACATGGTGGAGAAGAAGCTCGCCGCCGATCCCTCGCGCTTCGGCAAGGGCGCGATCGAGGGCGTGGCGGGACCGGAATCCGCCAACAACGCCGACGCGCAGTGCAAGTTCATCCCCATGCTCACGCTGGGGCTGCCGGCGAGCGGCGTGATGGCGCTGATGCTGGGCGCGCTCACCATCCAGGGCATCCAGCCCGGCCCCGAGGTCATGACCCAGCGGCCGGAGCTGTTCTGGGGGCTGATCGCCAGCATGTGGATCGGCAACCTGATGCTGGTCGTGCTCAACCTGCCGATGATCGGGTTGTGGGTGAAGCTGCTCACGGTGCCGTACCGGCTCTTGTTTCCCGCCATCATGGCCTTCTCGGCGATCGGCGTTTACAGCGTCAACTCGAGCGCCTTCGAGATCTATCTGACGGCGCTGTTCGGCGTGGTCGGCTTCGTGTTCAGCAAGCTCGGCTTTCCGCCCGCCCCCATGCTGCTCGGTTTCGTGCTCGGGCCGATGATGGAGGAGCATCTGCGCCGCGCCATGCTGATGTCGAAGGGCGACCCGTCGGTCTTCGTCACCCATCCGATCAGCCTGGTCTTCATCCTGGCGTCGGCTGCGATCCTCCTCATCATGGTGGTTCCGGCCGTGCGCCAGCGCCGCGGCGCGATCACGGACTGAGGGAGTAGCGAGTAGCGAATAGGGAATAGCGAATAGGCGGTT
>DASWSO010000852.1:0-6490 GCA_036402635.1 Xanthobacteraceae bacterium | reverse complement strand
AGTGAGGATGGCGAATAGCGAGCGGCGAATGGCGAATAGTGAGAAGGCGCCATCGCGCGGATCGGCACACGTGTGTCGAACTCCCGGATATCCATTCGCCATTCGCTATTCGCAAGTCGCTGTCTCTTCGCTGCTCGGCCGGAGCAACCCATGGCGGGCGTGACGTTCCGCGACGTGCGGAAGATCTATGCGGGCGGCGTCGAGGCCGTGAAAGGTGTGTCCTTCGACGTTCCGGACGGCGCCTTCTGCGTGCTGGTCGGGCCTTCCGGCTGCGGGAAGTCGACGCTGCTGCGCATGGTCGCTGGCGTGGAGACCATCAGCAGCGGCGAAATCCGCATCGGCGAGCGCGTGGTAAACCAGATCGAGCCCGCCGACCGCGACATCGCGATGGTGTTCCAGAACTACGCGCTCTATCCGCATATGAGCGTGTACGACAACATGGCCTATGGGCTGCGCAATCGTCGCGTCCCGAAGGCCGAGATCGACACCAAGGTGCGCGACGCCGCCCGCATCCTCGAAATTTCCGATTTCCTCAAGCGCAAGCCGCGCGAGCTGTCCGGCGGACAGCGCCAGCGCGTCGCCATGGGCCGCGCGATCGTGCGGCAGCCGAAGGCGTTCCTGTTCGACGAGCCGCTGTCCAACCTCGACGCCAAGCTTCGGGTTTCCATGCGGGTCGAGATCAAGAAGCTGCAGCGGCGCTTCGACACCACCTCGATCTATGTCACCCACGACCAGTTGGAGGCGATGACGCTGGCCGACATGCTGGTGGTGATGAATGCCGGCAAGGTCGAGCAGATCGGCGCGCCGCTCGCCATCTACCAGCGGCCGGCCACCACCTTCGTCGCCGCGTTCATCGGCGCCCCGCCGATGAACCTGCTGCCGGTGACGGCGCAGGAATTCCAGACCCTCACTGGCGCAGCCCTACGGGGCGGGACGGAGCGCGCCATCCTCGGCGTGCGGCCGGAAGACCTGGAGCTTGGCCCTGCCGGAGCGCGGCCGGACGGCGGTCTGGCGCTACCGCTGGTGGTCGACGCAGTCGAGCGGGTGGGGCCGGAGAGCTTCGTCTACGGCACGCTTGGGCGCGGCGGCGACGTGATCGTGCGGGTGGCCGGCACCGATGCGCCGGCGCCGGGAGAGGCCGTTACGGCCCTGGCAGAGCGGGGAAAACTGCACGTGTTCAGCGCCGACGGGCGTGCGCGGCGTGATGCCTAGCGGCCACAGCTGTTGCGGATTCATGCACCATACCTTCCCAGCTTCTTGAAGATTTAACTCCTACCTACCATATCTGGGAAGGCCGGAGGCGGCGAGAGCTTCTTCCGGCTGACGGGGTGCCGTCACGGGCCCCATCAAAGTCGCTTGTGCAAGGACTTTGAAATGTCACGAGTTCCTTCGCTTTCCAGTCCGTTTCTCCTCGGCTTCGACGAGATCGAACGGGCGCTCGACCGGGCCTCCAAGGCGGCCGACGGCTATCCGCCGTACAATATCGAGCGCCTCGCGCGCGACGAGAGCAGCCCCGAACGGCTGCGCATCACGCTCGCGGTCGCGGGATTCACCCGCGACGAGCTCGAAGTCGTGATCGAGGAAAACCAGCTCGTCATCCGCGGACGCCAGCAGGACGACAAGCGCCGGCAATATCTGCACCGCGGCATCGCGGCGCGGCAGTTCCAGCGCACCTTCGTGCTCGCCGACGGGATGGACGTGATGGGGGCGGATCTCAATCACGGCCTGTTGTCGATCGACTTGGCGCGTCCCGAGCCGGAACGCGTTGTCCGTACGATCGCCATCACCGAGAAGGCGTGAAGAATTCGAGGAAGGTCCGCACTCGATCGACAGCTAGAAAGGAGTCGAGGACCATGGATACGCAAGTTCTAACCCCAGAGGCATTCGCGCATCTCGGCGATGGCCGCATCGCTTACGTGAAGACCATCCGGTCCGAGGATGTGCAGAACCTGTTTCCGCAGGCGCCGCAGCTGCAGCCAGGCATGCGGCTGTTCGCGCTGCATTCGGCCGACGGTACGCCGATCATGGTGACCGACAGCCGCGAAGCAGCGATCGCCAACGCGCGCACGCACGAGCTCGAAACCGTCAGCGTGCACTGAGAGCACGATCGTGTCGGATGAAAACCGTCATGCGCGGGCTTGGCCCCGCATCCATCGAATGACCTCAGGTCCTTGCGATGGATTGCCGGGTCAAGCCGGCAATGACCATTCAATAAGGCCAACCGCAGTCTAAGACCGCGTGCTATTCCGGACGTCTCGCGTCAGCGAGGCTGTCCGGAATCACGGCGCTCATTCGTTGCCGGCGCGAGCGTGAGCACGGCGAAGAGCGCCTCCGCATCCAGCGAGTCCCGCAGCTTGCGGCCGACATCGGGGTCCCGTAGCAGTCGCGCCACACGCGCCAGCGCCTTCAGGTGATCGGCGCCGGCACCTTCAGGCGCCAGCAGCAGGAAGATCAGGTCGACCTGCTGCCCATCCAGCGCCTCGAAATCGATCGGCCGCGCCAAGCGGGCGAACAGCCCGACCAAGTTCTCCAGCTTTGGCAGCTTGCCATGCGGGATCGCGACGCCGCCGCCGACGGCGGTGGATCCGAGCTTCTCCCGCTGCATCAGCACGTCCAGGATGGCGCGCTCGCTCTGCCCGGACAGGCCGGCCGCCTTCGCCGAAAGTTCCTGCAGCGCCTGCTTCTTATTATTGACCTTCAGCGCCGGAATCACCGCTGCCGGCGTGAGGAGATCGTCAATGGGCATTCAGGCGTCCGAGTCGGAGAGCGCGAGGAGCGCTGTCGCAAAGGCGGCGGACCATAGGGAGGCCCTCATAGGGCGTCAATGCCGTCATTGCTACTCGTGGCATTGCTACTGATGGCTTCGCGTCGTCAAGCCGACATCCCGACCGTGCTCTGCTTTTCTCGCCGCCGCTGCACCGAAGACGGGATGCGCATGGCCTCCCGGTACTTCGCCACCGTTCGGCGCGCGATGTCGATTCCTGCGTCGCGCAGCCTGTCGACGATCGTGTCGTCCGAAAGCACGTTCCGCGGCGCCTCGGCCTCGATCAGCTGGCGGATGCGGTGACGCACGGCCTCGGCGGAATGCGCGTCGCCGCCGTTGGCCGCCGCGATCGCCGAGGTGAAGAAATATTTGAGCTCGAAGATGCCGCGCGTCGTGGCCATGTACTTGTTAGCGGTCACGCGCGAGACTGTCGACTCGTGCATCCCGATCGCGTCCGCAACCGTGCGCAGATTCAGCGGGCGCAAGTGCTGCACGCCGTGGGCGAAGAAGCCGTCCTGCTGGCGCACGATTTCGGTCGCGACTTTCAGGATCGTGCGGGCACGCTGATCGAGCGCGCGGATCAGCCAGGTGCCGCTCTGCATGCATTCCGACAGATACGCCTTGTCGGTCGGATTGCGCGCGCCCTTCGCGACCGAGGCGTAATAGGTCTGATTGAGCAGAACCTTCGGCAGCGTTTCGGAATTCAGCTCGACTTGCCAGCCGCCGTCGGCGGCCGGCCGAACCAACACATCCGGGATCACCGGGTGCACCGGCACCGACCCGAAGGCCAAGCCGGGCTTCGGATTGAGCCGGCGCAGTTCCGCCACCATCTCGGCGAGGTCGGCGTCGTCGATCCCGCAGAGCCGCCGCAGGGCGGCGAAATCGCGCTTAGCCAGAAGCTCGAGGTTGCCGACCAGCGCCTGCATGGCGGGGTCGAAGCGGTCACGCTCGCGCAGCTGGATGCTAAGGCATTCGGCGAGATTGCGCGCGCAGACCCCGACAGGGTCGAACGTCTGCAGCACGCCGAGCACCCGCTCGACCTGCGCGGCCGGGGCGCCGAGCTTGTCCGCCACCTCGGCGAGATCGCCTAAAATATAGCCAGCCTCATCCACCAGATCGAGCAGATGCGCCCCGATCAGCCGCTCAACCGGATCCGCGACCGCCAGAGCCAGCTGCTCCGAAAGATGATCCCCCAGGGTCCGCTGGGCGGTCGCGAAGCCTTCCAGGTTGAAGTCTTCGCCGTCGCGGCCACCGGACCCCACCCCGGCCCATTCGGAAACCGCCGGCAGGTCGGCCGTGGGGCGCGCCGGCGGCTCCGGGCCGTCGCTCTCGAAGACGTTCTCCAGATCGGTGTCGAGCCGCTGCTCGATCGCGGTGCGGCTGGTCTCCAGCTCCTCGCTGGCCCAATCGCCTTCGCGGCCATCGCCATCGTCACTGCCCGCAACGTCGAGGTCAGAATCGGGCCCAGTATCGGCCGGCGGCGCCTCCACCTCCCCGCGCTCCAGCAGCGGGTTGGTCTCCAGCTCGTTCTCCACATAGGCGGCCAGATCCAGGCTGGACAGCTGCAGCAGCTTGATGGCCTGCATCAGCTGCGGCGTGATGACCAGCGCCTGCGATTGGCGGAATTCGAGTCTTTGCGTCAGTGCCATACGTGAAAGCCTCGCCCCGGAGAGGCACTCAGGTGGGATTCGGCATGTTTATTGCATGTCGAAGGGGGCGAGTCGATGGCGGCCGACTGGTCTACAGTCGAAATTCCTCGCCAAGGTAAAGCCGCCGCACATCCGGATTGCTGACGATCTCGTCGGGCGTCCCCTCCATCAGCACTTCGCCGGAATAGATGATGTAGGTGCGGTCGGTGAGGCCGAGCGTCTCGCGCACGTTGTGGTCGGTGATCAGCACCCCGATGCCGCGCTGGGTGAGGTGGCGCACCAGCTGCTGGATATCCCCGACCGCGATCGGATCGATCCCGGCGAACGGCTCGTCCAGCAGCATATAGGCCGGCCGCGTCGCCAACGCGCGCGCGATCTCAACCCGGCGGCGCTCGCCGCCTGAGAGCGCGATGGTCGGGGTATTGCGCAGCCGGGTGATGCCGAACTCCTCCAGCAGCGCGTCCAGCTCCTCTTGCCGCCGCCGACGATTGGGCTCGACCGCCTCCAGCACCGCCAAAATGTTGTCCTGCACGTTGAGGCCGCGGAAGATCGAAGCTTCCTGCGGCAGGTAGCCGATGCCGAGGCGCGCCCTCTGGTACATCGGCAGTGGCGTGATATCGCTGCCGTCGCGCTCGACACGGCCCGCATCCGCTTTGATGAGGCCGGTGACCATGTAGAAGATCGTGGTTTTGCCGGCACCGTTCGGCCCAAGCAGGCCGACCGCCTCGCCGCGGCGTACGAAAAGACTCGCGCCCTTCACCACCTGGCGGCGCGCAAAGCTCTTCTGCAGGCCGTGCGCGGCGAGATAGCCGGACGCGACCTCGGCCTCCTGGTAGCCGTCATCGCCAGCAGAGCCGCCGGCCCGCGGCGCGCGCGCAGCACTCGACTCGCGCCCGGCGGCCCGCAGCTGGCCATCGGTGCCGTTGCGTAGGGAATGGCGGAGGCGGGTCAGCACGATATACCGGCGGCCGCGTGCGCGGCCGCTACGCTTCGGCGAAGGAAGAGGCGACAGATCATGCAGGCAGCCGGCGCGACCGGCTCAATTGAGCTTGAGCGGCTTGGCGCCGGGCTCTTTGCTCTTGTCCTTGTCGGCGCCAGCGCTGGCGGCGCGCGCGGCGTTCTTCGGCGACTGATTGATGCTGCCGGTGGCCGCTGCAGCCGGCTTCGCAGCCGCAGGCGCCGGAGCGCTCGCCTTGGCGGCGTCGCGCGCCGCGCCGGGCTGGAACAGCGCGTTGACGCGGCCGCTGCTGCCGTCCTTCGACTCGACGCGTGACACGTTGGTCGTGAGATCGACCCACAGGCGGTCGCCCTTGACGACATTCAGCCCCTGGGAAATCAGCACGTTGCCGATCAGCGTCACCGTATTGGTCTTCATGTCGAAGACGCCGGTGTCGCCGGTGGCGGTCTGATCCTTCTGCGTCACCACCACGCCGCCCTTGGCTTCGAGGCGGCGGATTTGCTGCCCGCTTGATTTGTCGCCCGACTTGTCAGCCGGCTTGTCGGTCTTCGCGGGACGCGCTGCCGCGCTGCCGCCCGGCGCCAGATCCTCGTCGTAGTAGACCACCAGCACCTTGCATTCGAGCGTGGTGTCGCCCTGCACCAGCTTTACGTTGTCGATGAAGGTGGCGACCTTTTCCTTGTCGCGCACTTCCAGGCTGACCGATTCGATGTTGATCGGCTGGCCACGGTTCTGCGAGAAGCCCTGCAGCGCGTTGGGCGGCCCCTGTGTGGGCTGTGCGGCCGCTGCGCCGGCGAGCCACATCATCAAGCTGAGCGCTGCGCCGACGCGCGGCACGACGCTCAACGCCAACCGCGGTACGCTCACCGGCGCCCTCCCTGGATGGCACCGACCGGCAATCCGCCGTCCGCGCCAGTCACCATGCGCACGCCGCCGCGGAAATGCACCACCGCGCCGCCATCGATCACTTCCAGCTGATTGGCATCCACCCGGCCTTGGCGCATCAGAACGCGGACCGGCTGTTCGGAGGTGACGTGGTTGGTGCGCAGGTTGATCTTCGCCTCGATCAGGTTGACCTCGCCATCCGTACTGGCGACGATCAGATTGTTGCGCAGCACG
>DASWSO010000851.1:0-3086 GCA_036402635.1 Xanthobacteraceae bacterium | reverse complement strand
GAAGATCACGGCGGTCGCCAGGATCGAGACCGGAATGGCGGTCAGCGATATCGCCGTCGTGCGCCAGTTGAGCAGGAAGGCGAACAGGACGATCGCGACCACGATCGCCGCTTCCAGCAGCACCCGCTCGACGTTGCGGATCGAGGTCTCGATGAAGTTCGCTTGCCGGAACAGGATCTGGTCGGCACGGATTCCGTTCGGCAGGCCGGCGCTGATCTCGCGCAGCGCCTCCTCGATCTCGGCCGTGAGGCGCACGGTATCGACGCCCGGCTGCTTCTCCACCGAGACGACCACCGCCGGCTTACCCATGTAGCCGGCGTCGCCGCGCTTCACCCGCGGTGCGAACGCGACATCGGCGAGCTGGCGCAGGAAGACGGGGCGGCCCTCCACGGTCGCCACCACGATGCTGCGCAGATCGTCGAGATTGGTGGTGCGGCCGATATTGCGGATGAGGTATTCGCGCTGGTGCTGGTCGGTAAATCCGCCGCCGGTATTGACGCCGAACTGCGCAAGCGCGCGCTCGAGCTGATCGTAAGTGACGCCCAAGGCGCGCAGCGCCGCGGGGTGCGGCGCGATCCGATACTGTCGCACCTCGCCGCCGATCGGGATCACCTGCGCGACGCCGGGAACCGACAGA
This sequence comes from Xanthobacteraceae bacterium, assembly GCA_036402635.1. GTDB lineage: Bacteria > Pseudomonadota > Alphaproteobacteria > Rhizobiales > Xanthobacteraceae > DASWSO01. Next base: position 2,449 of record DASWSO010000851.1, on the reverse strand, counting down.
AGCCGCGGGCGGATGACAAAATCCGCAACCTCCCGCACCTCCATGGGCGACGCGCTTTCGCTTGTCACGGCGATGAGCAGGATCTGTCCCATGATGGAGCTGACCGGGCCCATCTGCGGCACGACATTCGCCGGCAGCTGGCTTTGCACCTGGGAGAGGCGCTCGGCGACAAGCTGCCGGTTGCGGTAGATGTCAGTGCCCCAGTCGAACTCGACATACACGATGGAGAGGCCGACGCCGGATACCGAGCGCACCCGGCTCACCCCCGGCACGCCGTTCATCTGCGTCTCGATCGGGAAGGTGACGAGTTGCTCGACTTCGGGCGGCGCGTAGCCTTCCGCCTCCGTCATGATGGTGACGGTGGGCCGGTTGAGGTCGGGAAAGACGTCGACCGGAAGCTTGGCCGCGCTGTAGGCGCCATAGAGAACCAGAACCGCTGCGATCGCGAGCACGAGCAGGCGATTGCGGAGGGATGCGCTGACAAGGATGTTGAACATGGCGGCTTCCTTCAGCGCACGTGATCGAGCAGCTCTGCGCCCTGCGTCACGATCCGCTTGCCGCGCTCGATGCCGGCCGCGACCAGCACGCGCTCCGCGTCGAGCGGCTCGGTCCTGACCGCGCGCGCCATGAAGCGCTCCGCCGCGACGTGCTCGTAAACGAAGTCCTGCCCATTCGCGCTGCGGACGAGACTGCCGCGCGGCACCGCTATGCCGGCTGCTTCCTCACCGGTCGTCACCAGCACAGTCACGAACTGCCCGGCGCGCAGCCCCGCGGTGTCGCCCTCGATGGCGAAATGCACCGGGATCGACTGGCTACGGTCGGCAAAGCCGGAGCCCCGGTATGAGAGCGGAAAGCTCTTACCGGCGGCGGTGCTCGCGCTTGCGGCCTGCGCGCCGGCCATGGCCTGGAAGCTGAGCGCTTCGACCCATAGCCGGGCGGGATCGACGATGTGGAACACGACCGCGCTCGAAGCGACGATCTGGCCGGCGACGGGCGTCCCGTCGGCGATCACGCCCGAGACGGGAGCCACGAGCGCCTCGGGATCCCGCCGCGCTTTCTCCAAGGACGCCCTGCGCTCGCGCAGGCCCTGCAGTTCTAACCGTGTGTCCTCAAGCTGAGCACGGCTCACCGCGCCGCCCGGCGCAAGCTGCTCCTGCCGCGCAAGGCGCCGCTCGATGATCGAGATCTGCTGATCGAGCTCCCCCTGGCGCTGGCGCATGTCGGAGACATCGATCGCCTGCAGGGGCGGTGTCACATAGGCGAGAACATCGCCCTGCTTCACCTGCGCGCCGAGGCGCGGAAATCCGCCGGGCGGCGGCGACAGCCGCCCGCCGACGGCGGACTGCACGAAGCCGCTCGCATTCGGATCCGGGATGATGCGGCCCGGCAGCTCGACCGAGCGCGGATGCCGTGCGGTTTCCGAAAGGATCGTGCGCACCGCGAAGATGCGTTGCACCGGCTTCGGCACGAACACGCTGCCGTCCGAAAGCCGCTGCGCGCGCTCGTCGGTCGGCTGCGCCGCTACGGTCGGCTTCTCCTCGGCATGATCGTGCCCTTCGTGGGCAAATCCCGGTGCGATCGCGGCGAACAGGAACACTAGGAGCAGCCCCACCATCGGCGTTCTCCTGCGCCTCCGCAGCAGCGCCGCGCCGAGCACGAGGCCTGCGATGAAGGCTCCCGCGGTGAGAAGCGCCTGCCGGTCGGGAGCGAATGGAAGCTTCAGGCCGGCCATGATGCGCGCCGTCGCGCCGGATGCGACGGGAGCCGTCCCGACCTCCGGCACCAGGAGGGTGAGCGGCAGCACGTCGGCATCGCCGCCCGCGCTCACCGTGAAAATGAGATCGTATCGTCCGGCCTTCGTAAGAAACGGTGCCGAAAGCCGGTAGAGCGCACCCGCTTCGGCCGCCGCCTTGAGCGGTCCCGCCGGCGTTTCGGCCTCGATGCTCGCGGCTTCGACGGGCGCGTTGGTGGCGAACCTGTCGAGATAGAGGAGAAGCTCTGCGCCCTTGCCGACCGCGACGAGCTCGAAAGCGGCGGACGAGGCTTGGCCACGCGGCGCCAGGCCGGTCACCGCTGCCTGAGGCTGTTCCGCATGATCGTGCCCTTCATGGGCAAAGGCAGGCGTACCGAAAGCGGCAGCGAAGAAAGCGAGCGCGCATAGAGCGGGCCACGAGACACGGGCCCAAACCATAGGCGCAAACAGGGAACGCATTGCAGGAATCCTTCACCTTCAATTGTCCTGCTCATCCCGCGCGCCAGCTGCTTGCAAAGCAGCTTCGGCGAGGAACGAGCTACCGGTAATTCAGGCGAAGGATTTGGGAGGGCGGCGCAGCCGGTCGGGAGCGAGGCTGCTCCAGGACGGAGCCTGTGGGAATGCCATCCGCGTGGCGATTCCGGAGGGGAGTGCCGTCCCGCGCTGGTCGGTAAAGATGACGACGCAGCACGCCGT
>DASWSO010000850.1:0-3098 GCA_036402635.1 Xanthobacteraceae bacterium | reverse complement strand
CAATGACGGCGATCCAGGTCGTAACGCTGGCGCGATTCGGATCGACGGCGGCGTGCTCAGAGCTGGCGCGGGAGATCGGAAGCGCGGATGAGGTTGAGGGGACGGGATTTGACATGGCATGACCCTCCGGAAACCGGGTTTGATGCGTTGGATGCGGCGACGGCCTGGCCGCCGGCCGATAGTGACCGCGTCTCGACGGTCGGGATCACCGACATGCCGGGACGCAGTTCGACAAGAGAGTTGTTGCCGCGAGCGAGCGCGATCTTGACCGGAATACGCTGCACCACCTTCGTGAAATTGCCGGTGGCGTTGTCGGGCGGCAGCAGCGCGAATTCCTGGCCGCTCGCGGGCGCGATGCTATCGACATGGCCGTGCACGACCTGGCCGGGGAACATGTCCACCGCGATATCGACGGCTTGGCCCTTGCGCACCTCGGTGAGCTGGGTTTCCTTGAAGTTGGCCACCACAGAGGCGCCGGCAACCGGCACCACCGACATCAGTTGCGTGCCGGCCTGCACGTACTGGCCGGTGCGCAGCGTGCGATTGCCGACGACGCCGTCGATCGGCGCGACGATGGAGGTGTAGTCGAGATTGAGCTGGGCCTGGTTCTGCACCGCTTCCGCGCGCGCGAGCGTTGCGTTGGCTTGAACGATCTCGGCCTTGAGCAGATCGACCTGCTTCAGCGCAGAGGCAAGATTGGCGGTGTCGCGCGCGATCGCAGCCTGCGCGCCGGCGATGCGCGACTGCGCCTGCTGGGCGTTCTGCACGCTGCCATAGCCGGTCTTGGCGAGATCGCCATAGCGTTTGTTCTCCTGCTCGGCAAAGGTCGCCGTCGATTGATCGACCTCGACGGTCGCCTTCGCGGCGTCGATCACAGCGCCCTGAACCTCGAGCTGGGCCTGCTTGCTTGTGATCGCGGCGCGCGCGGACGCGACATCGGCCTTGGCCTGGTCGAGCGCTACCCTGAAATCGCGCTCGTCGATCCGCGCCAATACCTGCCCGGCCTTCACGCGCTCGTTATCGCCGACCAGCACCTCGTGCAGGTAGCCGGAGACTTTCGGAGCGACGGTGGTGTTGTCGGCCTTCACGTAAGCGTCATCGGTCGAAACCAGGTACTGGCCGACCGTCCAATAGTCCCAGCCATACCAGGCCGCGCCGGCAAGCACCGCGACCGCCGCGCCGGCCATTAAAGCCTTTCGGAAATTGAACTTTCTTGCGGGCGAGGCGAGATGGACGGGCGCGGCGGTGCCGGCGTCATTAGATGTATCGGGCACCAGATCCTTGACGATGTCGCCGGCGGGTCGCTCGGCCTCGAATGCGGTGGAATGGCGGGTCATGACGGTCACCCTTGCTGCTCAATTTAGGAAACTTGATATTTTCCAAATAGGGCCCATATGGGGTCTGTCAATGCACTGGCAGGCGTTCAATGGAATGACAGGCATCATATAAAAGCATGGCTCAGATCGGTAACACCCAGGAGCGGCGCTGCAGGGGCCGACCACAAATCCGTCCCGACGACGAAACGCGCCAGATCATCTACGAGGCCGCGGGCCACGAGTTCGCCGCCAGCGGCTATGCCGCGACCAGCATGGAAGCGGTGGCGCGGCGTGCCGGGGTCTCCACCAAGACGGTGTACCGGCTCGTTCCCAACAAGCCGTCGCTGTTCGAGGGCATGGTATCGGGCCGGCTCGAACGCTTCCTCGCCAACATCAATCTGCGCGCCATCGAGCATGACAGCATCGAAGACGCGCTTTATGCGGCGCTGATGGCCTGCGCAGAACTCCTGCTCGACGAGGAAGTGGTCGCGCTTCAGCGCATGGTGCTGCAGGAAGCCTGCAAGTCTTCCGACATCGCCGGGATATTCTATCGAAAAGGCGTTCAGGGCACCGCCGCCGCACTGGCGGATTGGTTACGCATTCAGCAGCAGCGCGGATTGATCAAGCTCGACGACGTCAAGGAGGCCGCCGGAATGCTGATCGGCATGTTCTCTGCGGCGCCGCAGCGCGCGGCGATCTTCGGCGGCGTGCCGCTGCCGTCGCGTTCGCAGATCGAAGCGCGGGCGCGCAGTTGTGCCGCGCTATTCCTGCGGGGATGTCAGGTCAGGTGACATCGCTGCGAGCTGCCGTCTGGCCGCTCTTGCACGAATAAATCAGCGCCACCATCTGACATGCGAAGGAAGTTTCCCATGTTGGATTTCACCCACGATCTACCCGATGAAGGCTCCTCATCGCAGACCACCGAACCAGCCACCAGCAACGACCAAGTCCTGCTCGACGCCTACTCCAATGCCGTGATCGGCGTGACCGAACGCGTCGGTCCCGCCGTGGTCCGCGTTGAAACGGGCTCGGCGATACGAAACGCGCGCGAGCGTGGCGGGCTCGGCTCCGGGATCGTCATCTCTCCGGACGGCCTCGTGCTGACCAACAGCCATGTGGTCGGGTCCTCGAAGCAGATCCGGCTGCGCGACAATGAGGGCATCGTCACCGATGCGCGCGTGCTCGGCGTCGATCCCGACACCGACCTGGCGCTGCTGCGCGCCGACGGCGTGCGGGATTTGCGCTACGCCTCGCTCGGCAATTCCAGGACGTTGCGCCGCGGCCAGCTGGTGGTCGCGATCGGCAATCCGCTCGGCTTTGAATCGACCGTGACAGCGGGCGTGGTGTCGGCGCTCGGCCGCTCGATCCGCTCGGTGAGCGGGCGCACCATCGAAGACGTCATCCAGACCGACGCCGCGCTCAACCCCGGCAACTCCGGCGGACCGCTGGTGTCGTCCGCCGCCGAGGTGATTGGCATCAACACCGCGATCATCAGCGGCGCGCAGGGCATCTGCTTTGCGGTCGCCAGCAACACCGCGCAATTCGTCTTGTCCGAGATCATCCGCCACGGCCATGTTCGCCGCGCCTATATCGGCGTCTCCGGCCAGACCGCGCCCATTCCAAGACGGCACGCGGTGCTCGCCGGCGTCGAAAACAAGATGGGCGCGCTGCTGGCGCAGATCGAACCGGACGGACCGGCGGCGCGGGCCGGGCTGTTGCCTGGCGACGTCGTGATCAAACTCGATGGCGTTGACGTCAATGGCGTCGACGACCTGATCCGCG
>DASWSO010000849.1:0-6888 GCA_036402635.1 Xanthobacteraceae bacterium | reverse complement strand
AGCCGGCCAGCTACAATCTTTTCCGCATCGACCAAGCAGACGGGGAATGGCGCTGCGAGCTGACGGTGCGCGGTTTTGGGCGCGACGGCGGCGGCATCGGCGAGTTGCGGCGGCGCAGGCTCGCGCCGGCCGACACGGTCCGGTAGCCGAATGGTAAGCTTAACGACGCACCGCGGACGGCGGCGGCAGCAGCGCAGCCGCCCCGCTCGGGATGGACGGCGACGCGGCCGCCCTCTACGACAAGCGGTCGAGAGTAAAGGCGTAACGGTCGCGGCATGACGGACGGGCGACGAGAGGCGGATTTCGGTTACCGCACGGTCCCGCTCGAGGACAAGCAGCGGCTCGTCGACGACGTGTTCCACAGCGTCGCACCGCGCTACGACCTGATGAACGACCTCATGTCGGCCGGGCTGCACCGCGCCTGGAAGAACGTGCTGGTCACCGCCGTCAACCCGCCGCGCAACGCACGACCGTTTGCGTTGCTTGATGTCGCCGGCGGCACCGGCGACATCGCGTTCCGGGTGGCGGAGGCAGGCGGCGAGCATACGCGCGCCACCGTGGTCGACATCAATCGCGAGATGCTGGCGGTGGGGCGCAGCCGCGCTGCCGAACGCCATCTCGATCGGGCCGTGAGCTTTGTGGAAGGCAATGCCGAGGCGCTGCCGGTGGCGAGCCGCACCCACGATGCGTGCACGATCGCGTTCGGCATCCGCAACGTGCCGCGCATCGAGCTGGCGCTCGCCGAGTTTTATCGCGTGCTGCGCCCGGGCGGGCGCTTCCTGTGCCTGGAATTCTCCAACGTCGAGATGCCGGGCCTCGACCGCTTCTACGATTTCTATTCATTCAAGGTGATCCCGGCGCTCGGCCGCATGATCGTCGGCGATGCCGAGCCGTACCGCTATCTCGTGGAATCGATCCGCCGCTTTCCCAAGCCGGCGCGCTTTGCCCAGATGATCAACGCCGCTGGCTTCGGGCGCGTCTCCTGGCAGCCGCTCAGCGGCGGCATCGTGGCGCTGCATTCCGGATGGCGGCTGTAGTCATGGCGGACCCGCGCCGGTGATCTTCGCGCTCGCTCACGTCGCGCGGCTATCACGCGCCGTCATCGTGTTCGCGCGCGCCGGCGTGCTGGGCCTGCTCGATCCGATGCCGCTGGGCGGCGGGCCGCGCGCCGGCATCAACGTGCTGCGGCTGCTGGAGCGCCGCTCGGGCGAAGGCAACGAGGCGCGGCTTGCGGCGGCGCTGAATCGGCTCGGGCCAAGCTACGTCAAGCTCGGGCAGTTCCTGGCGACCCGGCCCGACGTGGTCGGGGTCGCGCTCGCGCGCGACCTGGAGACGCTGCAGGACCAGATGCCGCCGTTTCCGCAGGCGGAAGCTGAGGCGGCGGTGGCGAAGGCGCTGGAAGCGCCGCTCGAGGCCCGCTTCCTATCGTTCGGCCCGCCGATTGCCGCCGCCTCGATCGCGCAGGTGCACCAGGCCGAGGTCGCGACCCCTGAAGGGCCACGCGTCGTCGCCGTCAAGGTGCTGCGGCCCGGGGTCGCGCGGCGTTTCCGGGCCGATCTGGAATCGTTCTTCTTCGCCGCCCGGCTGGCCGAGCGGAACTCCGTGGAGGCGCAGCGGCTGCGGCTGCTCGAGGTGGTCGGCACGCTGGCGCGTTCGGTCGGGATGGAGATGGACCTGCGGCTCGAAGCGGCCGCGCTCTCCGAGATGGCGGAGAACACCAAAGGCGATCCGGACTTCCGCGTCCCGACGGTGGATTGGGACCGCACCGCGCGCGAGGTGCTCACGCTCGAATGGGTGCACGGCACGCGGCTCTCGGATCGCGCCGCGCTGCAGGCCAGAGGGCTGGACTTCGAGGCGCTGGCGCGCGCCGTCATGCAGTCGTTCCTGCGGCACGCGCTGCGCGACGGTTTCTTCCATGCCGACATGCACCCGGGCAATCTGTTCGTCGATGACACCGGCCGTCTGGTCGCTGTCGATTTCGGCATCATGGGCCGGCTCGGCGCCAAGGAGCGGCGCTTCCTCGCCGAGATCCTCTACGGCTTCATCACGCGCGATTACCACCGCACCGCCAGGGTGCATTTCGAGGCCGGCTATGTGCCACGCGAGCACTCCGTGGAGAGCTTCGCGCAGGCGATACGGGCGATCGGCGAGCCGATCCACAACCGGCGTGCCGAAGAAATCTCCATGGCCAACCTGCTCACCCTGCTGTTCGAGGTGACCGGCCTGTTCGACATGCGCACCCGCCCCGAACTGATCCTGCTGCAGAAGACCATGGTCGTGGTCGAAGGGGTCGCGCGCTCGCTCGATCCCAAGCTCGACATGTGGCGCACCGCCGAGCCGGTGGTGCGGGAATGGATCGAGCGCCACCTCGGGCCAGCCGGCCGCCTGGAAGGCGCGGCCGAAGGCGCCTCCGAGCTCGGCCGCCTGCTCGCCACCGGCCCGGAACTGCTCAGCCGCGCCGCGCAGGTGGTGGATCAGCTCGACACCATCACGCGCGACGGCCTGGTGCTGGCGCCCGATACGGTCCGCGCCATCGGTGCCGCCGAGGCGCGCAGCAACCGCGGCCTCACCTGGGCGCTGTGGGTGATCGCCGCGCTGCTGCTGTGGCTGCTGATCTCGCATTAGACCGGGCGCCAAGCGTTGATTACATTGATATCACTATCGGATGCCGGTTCGTCGATCCTATCGGAGGGATCGAACTCGATCTGCCGCCGCGCACAGGCCGTCGCGCAACGCGCCACACCCGTCACTTTGCACAGTGCGGCGTGGAGTTGGTGAATCCATGGAACGCGTGAACGCCCCGCTCGCCTCCAAGCGCGTGCTGCTGATCATCGGCGGCGGCATCGCGGCCTATAAGAGCCTCGACCTGATCCGCCGCCTGCGTGAGCGCGGCGCCGAACTGCGCGTGGTCATGACCAAAGGCGCCCAGGCGTTTGTCACCACCCTGTCGGCCGGTGCGCTCGCGGGCGGGCGCGTCTACACGAGCCTGTTCGATCAGAAGGAAGAGTTCGACGTCGGCCATATCCGGCTGGCGCGCGAATGCGATCTCGTGGTGGTCGCCCCGGCGACCGCCGATCTGATGGCGAAGGCCGCCAACGGCCTGGCCGATGACCTCGCCTCGGCGGTGCTGCTGGCGACCGACAAGCCGGTGCTGATGGCGCCGGCGATGAACCCGGTGATGTGGCAACACGCCGCCACCCGCCGCAACGTCGCCAGGCTCGCGACCGACGGGGTGACCCTGGTCGGCCCGAACGACGGCGAGATGGCCGAGAGCGGGGAGCGCGGCACCGGCCGCATGGCGGAGCCGCTGGAAATCGTGGCCGCGGTCGAAGCGCTGCTGACCGGCACCGCCGACAAACCGCTGCGCGACCGCCGTATCCTGATCACGTCCGGACCCACCCGGGAGGCGATCGATCCCGTGCGCTACCTCTCCAACCGGTCGTCCGGCAAGCAGGGCTATGCGATCGCGGCGGCGGCCGCGGCCGCCGGCGGCGACGTCACCTTGGTGACGGGACCGGTCGCGCTGCCGGACCCGCCCGGGGTCCACATGATCCGGATCGAGACCGCCTGCGAGATGCTCTCCGCCGTGGAGGACGCGCTGCCGGTGGACGCAGCCGTTTTCGCGGCCGCGGTTGCGGACTGGCGCGTCGATCGCGTGCCCGACAGCAAGATCAAGAAGCAGGCCGGCTTCGCGGGCCGCCTCGATTTAGTGGAGAACCCCGACATCCTGGCGACGATCGCGCAGCGCAACAGCAAGCGTCCGCGGCTGGTGGTCGGCTTCGCCGCCGAGACCGACCGGGTGCTGGAACACGCGCGCGAGAAGCTCGCCCGCAAGGGCTGCGATTGGATCGTCGCCAACGACGTCTCCGCCGCCAGCGGCGTCATGGGCGGCGACCACAACACGGTGCATCTGGTGACGCGCGACGGGGTCGAATCCTGGCCGACGCAGTCGAAGCACGAGGTCGCGCGCAGCCTGGTCGCCCGCATCGCCGACGAACTCGGAGCCGCCCGGTGATGGAGGTTCGGGTTGGGATCACCCGCCTGCCGCACGGCGCCGACCTCCCCCTTCCGGCCTATCAGAGCGCCTCGGCCGCTGGTCTCGACCTGCACGCGGCGGTTCCGGCCGACGCGCCGGTGACGATCGCACCCGGAGAGCGCGCCGCGATCCCGACCGGGATCGCCGTCGCGTTGCCAGCCGGCACCGAGGGTCAGGTCCGCCCACGCTCGGGGCTGGCGGCGCGCCACGGCGTCACCGTGCTCAACGCGCCCGGTACCATCGACGCGGACTACCGCGGCGAGCTGCAGGTCCTGCTGATCAATCACGGCCGCGAGCCGTTCCGCGTCGAGCGCGGTGCCCGCGTCGCGCAGCTGGTGATCGCTCCGGTGACGACGGCACGGCTGGTGGAGAGCTCCGATCTCAGCGCCACCGCACGTGGCGCCGGCGGATTTGGCTCGACCGGCGTCGAAGCGCTACCGCAGGCCGTCGACGCCAAGTCCTGAGTCGAGCCCCGTTTCCGAGAGCGCTCCCTCTCGACGGTTGCAAGACCCTGGATTTTAGAACCGGAAAGACACGGCTGCAGGCTTGGGACGTCAACGCGCCTGGCGTTCACGATCTGGACTCTTAACAGCGCGACTCCCGGGGAGATAGATTGCATTGGACTGATTCGGGCGGCGTGGCGGACGCCGCCCGGGCCGGAAGCTCCGAGCGCGGCGCTCGCAGGGCGCCGGCTTGATTGGGGGCAACAGCTATGCCGGGGACGGTCCGGGCATCGAGCGGGAGCAGTTTTGCTCGGCCGCGTCGTCCTGGATTCGTCGCCACCGCGATGATCGCAGCTCTGCTGGCGGCTTTGACGCCGGCGTCGGCGCAGGACGCGAGCGGCGCGCTGTTGCTGCGCGCCTACGTGGCCGCGGTCGGCGAGCTGAACCGGCACGAGCTCGCAACCCTCGCCCTCACCCTCGGCGCCATCGCGTTCGCGGTGCTCACCGCCATCATGCTGCTGCGCACCCGTGCCGGCAGCGCCAAAACCCGCCGCGCAGCCGAGCTGCAGACCAATGCGCTGCAGACCGAACTCGACCGCATGCAGACGCTGCTCTACGGCGAGCCGCAGGTGCTGGTGGTCTGGCGCGCCGCCGACGACACTCCCGAAATCCTTGGCGACGGCAGCATTCTGGGCTCCGACGTGGGAGCCGCCGCGGCGCTGCTGTTCGACGCCTGGCTGCCGGACGACACCGCCGACGATCTGGCCAAAGCGGTGGGCGACCTGCGCACGACCGGCGAGAGCTTTGCGCTGACGCTGACCACGTCGGCCGGCCGCACGGTCGAAGCCGAAGGTCGCGCGATCGGCGGCCGCGCGGTGCTGCGGATCAAGGACGTCAGCGGCGCCAAGCGCGAGCTCGCGGCGCTCGGAGCAACCCATCGGCAACTCGCCGCCGCCGTGGAACCGATCAGGGCGCTACTGGATGGCCTGCCGGCGCCGGCATGGACGCGCGAGCACGACGGCCGCCTCGCCTGGGTCAACGCCGCCTATGCGCGGGCGGTCGAGGCGCGCGATCCGCTCGATGCGGTCGGGCGTCAGCTCGAGTTGCTGGCGCGTTCCGCGCGCGAGGAGCTCGGCCGCGCGCGGCAGGCCGGGCAGTCGTATTCGTCGCGCATCCCGGTCGTCATGGCCGGTAGCCGGTGCTTCGTGGATGTGTTCGACGTGCCGGCCTCGTCCGGCAGCGCCGGGATCGGCATCGATGTCACCGAGGCGGAAGCGCTGCGCGCCGAACTGACCCGCATGATGGAGGCGCACCGCCGCACGCTCGACCAACTGCCCACCGCGGTCGCGATTTTCACCACCAAGCAGCGGCTCGCCTTCAGCAATTCAGCCTATCGCACGCTGTGGGGACTCGACGCCGAGTTCCTCGACCAGCAACCGAGCGACGGCGCCATCCTCGACCGGCTGCGCGAGCACCGAAAGCTGCCGGAACAGGCCGACTTCCGGCAGTGGCGCAACCAGCTGTTCGAGGCCTATCGCACGCTGGAGCCGAAGGAGCATTGGTGGCACTTGCCGGACGGGCGCACGCTGCGCGTGGTGACGAGCCCGAACGCCGAGGGCGGCATCACCTACGTGTTCGACGACGTCACCGAGCGTCTCGACCTCGAGCGCAAGTTCGACGCCCTGATCCGCGTGCAGGGCGAGACCCTCGATAATCTCGCCGAAGCGGTGGCGGTGTTCGGCAGCGACGGCCGCTTGCGGCTCTCCAATCCGGCCTTCGCACGCCTGTGGAAGATCGGGCCGGAAACGCTCGACGAAAGGCCTCATATCGAGGACGTGATCGCGCATTGCCGTCCGGTCTATCAGGATGACGAGTTCTGGCAGAACCTGCGCGGCGCGGTCACCGGCCTGGATGCGCGCAGCACCGTCGCGGGCAGGCTGGAGCGCAACGACGCAAGCGTGGTGGACTGCGCCACGCTGCCGCTGCCGGATGGCGCCACGCTGGTCACCTTCCAGGACGTGACCGACAGCGTCAACGTCGAGCGCGCGCTGCGCGACCGCAACGACGCTCTGGAGGCCGCCGACGAGCTCAAGAACGAGTTCGTGCACCATGTTTCCTATGAGCTGCGCACGCCGCTCACCAACATCATTGGCTTCGCGCATCTGCTGTACGAGGACGGCGTCGGCCCGCTGACCCCGAAGCAGCGCGAGTACCTCGGCTACATCTCCTCATCGAGCGCAGCGCTGCTCGCGATCATCAACGACATCCTCGACCTGGCTTCGATCGACGCCGGCGCCATGAAGCTCGATCTCGGGCCGGTGGATATCCGCCGCACCATCGACGCGGCCGCCGAAGGCGTGCGCGACCGTCTTGCCGAGCACGGTCTCACGCTCGCCATCAACGCCGGAA
>DASWSO010000848.1:0-5538 GCA_036402635.1 Xanthobacteraceae bacterium | reverse complement strand
CGGACCGTCCGGTTCCGGCAAGTCGACCATGATCCGCTGCATCAACCGGCTTGAGGAGCACCAGCAGGGCCGCATCGTGGTCGACGGCATCGAGCTCACCAGCGACCTCAAGCGCATCGACGAGATCCGGCGCGAGGTCGGCATGGTGTTTCAGCACTTCAACCTGTTTCCGCACCTCACCGTGCTGGAGAACTGCACGCTGGCGCCGATCTGGGTGCGCAAGATGCCGAAGAAAGACGCCGAAGAGCTGGCGATGAAGTACCTCACGCGCGTCAAGATCCCCGAGCAGGCCAACAAGTATCCGGGGCAGCTCTCCGGCGGCCAGCAGCAGCGCGTCGCCATTGCCCGCGCGCTCTGCATGAATCCGAAGATCATGCTGTTCGACGAGCCGACCTCGGCGCTCGACCCGGAAATGGTCAAGGAAGTGCTGGAGACGATGGTGCAGCTCGCCGAGGACGGCATGACCATGCTGTGCGTCACCCACGAGATGGGCTTCGCGCGGCAGGTCGCGCACCGCGTCGTGTTCATGGACGCCGGCCAGATCGTCGAGGTCAACAAGCCGGAAGAATTCTTCGCGCATCCCAAGCACGAGCGCACCAAGCTCTTCCTCAGCCAGATCCTGCACTGAGCGGGCCCGCGGAGCTCGCGGTTCTCCCGCATCATCGGAGGACGCGCCGATGAGCCAAGCCAATATCGCCATCGTGCAGAGCCTCTATGCGGCGTTCCTGCGCGGCGACGTCTCGACGGTGGTGCAGGGCGCCGCGCCGGACATCCACTGGGAGATTGTGGGGCGGCGCGAGGACTACCCGCTGCTCGGCGTGCGCAGCGGCCATGCGGCGATGCAGGAATTCTTCGCCAGCCTGGCGCAGCTGCAGGACGTGAGCGAGTTCACTCCGCTGGAGTTTGACGCGACCGGCGACAAGGTGTTCGTTCGCGGCCGCTCCGCCATGACCATCCGCAGGAGCGGACAGCGCGTCGCCAGCGAATGGTGCCACATCTTCACGCTACGGGACGGCAAGGTGACGCGCTTCCAGGAGTTCACCGATACGGCGCAATACGCGGAAGCTTACCGCTGATCCGCAGTCTCTTCCGTCATGGCCGGGCGAGCCGGCGTCGCCCCGCCGGCGAGGGTTGTCCCGGCCATTCACGTCTTCTTCTCTTAAGGTCGCAGACAAGACGTGGATGCCCGCGACGAGCGCGGGCATGACGGTAAGGGTGGGCATGACGGTAAGGGCGGGCATCACGGTAAGAGGAGTCTACCGCTTCCTCGGGCCGGTCTCGACCGGCAGATCCGGGCGGCCGCCCCATTCGGTCCACGACCCGTCGTAGAGCGCCTGCGGCGGCTTGCCGAGCGCGTCGAGCGCGAGCCACAGGATCGCCGCCGTGACGCCGGAGCCGCAGCTGGCGATCACCGGCGCGGCGAGGTCGACGCCGCCGGCCTCAAACGCCTTGGCGAGCTCTTCCTTCGACGCCAGCCGGCCGTCCTTCACCACCGTGGTGGTCGGCACATTGAAGGCACCCGGCATGTGGCCGGAGCGCACGCCCTCGCGCGGCTCCGGCGCTTCGCCACGGAAGCGGTCGGCCGGGCGCGCGTCCACCACCTGGGTCTTGCGGCCCGCCAGCGCCAGCTGCACGTCGTCCGCATTGGCGACCAGCGAGGTGTTCATCTCGCCCTCGAAGGTGGTCGGCTCGCGCGTGACCTTGCCGGCCTCGGTTGGCCGCCGCTCCGCCTTCCATTGCGGCAACCCGCCGTCGAGGATGAAGACGTTCTCCGCGCCAAAGACGCGGAAGGTCCACCACACCCGCGCGGCGCCGCCGAGCCCAGCACCGTCATACACCACGATCGTGTCGTCACGGCCGATGCCGAGCTTGCCGACTGCCTCGTTGAAGATGGTGGGCCCGGGCAGCATGTGCGGCAGGTCGGTCGAGTGATCCGCCACTGCGTCGATATCGAAGAACACCGCGCCGGGAATGTGCTCCGCCTCGTACTCGGCTCGGGCGTCGCGCTTGAGCGCCGGCAGGTAGAACGAGCCGTCGACCACCGCGAAACCCGGGCGGCCAAGCCGCTGCGCCAGCCATTCGGTGGTCACCAGCCAGCGGCTGGCGGGGGCGGGGGAGCTCGACATGCTTGACCTCAGTTTTGTTGTTGCTCAGGTCACATGGCGCGCAGGCGCCGCCGCTGCAATGGCTGTCGCAACAGTGGTGCCGCCGTCCGGCGGAACGTCAGGCGAACACCAGGCGCACGCGCCGGTTCTGCTTGCCCTTTTTCTCGATCTGGCTGACGCGCACGGCGCCGATCTCGCCGGTGCGCCGCACATGAGTGCCGCCGCAGGGCTGCAGGTCGAGACCGACGATCTCGACCAGCCGTACGCGGCCGGTGCCGACCGGCGGCGCCACCGCCATCGTCTTCACCAGCCCAGGATTGGCGGCGAGCTCCTCGTCGCTGATCCAGCGGGTGCGCACCTCCGCGTCGGCCGCGATCATCTCGGCGACCTTGGCGGTGATCGCGTCCTTGTCGAGGCCCGCTTCCGGAATATCGAAGTCGAGCCGGCTTTCGGTCTCGCCGATTGAGCCGCCGGTCACCGGATACGGCAGCACCGCCGAGAGGAGGTGCAGCGCCGTGTGCATGCGCATGCGGGCGAAGCGCGTGTCCCAATCGATCGCGGTGCGCACGCTTTCGCCCATTTGCGGCAAAACAGCCGGCGAGCCAGCCGGGACAAGAGCGACCTCGGTCTTGGCCGCGTCGGTATGCACCGCCGTCGCGATCGGGATGGCGGCGCCGGCGGCGGTGGTGAGCATGCCGCGGTCACCCGGCTGCCCGCCGGAGGTGGCGTAGAACACCGTCCGATCGAGCACGATGCCGCCCTGCGCGGTGATGCCCACCACAGTCGCCTCGCAGTCGCGCAGGTAGGCGTCGTCGCGAAACAGCAGCTCGGTCGGCATCCGTGATCCTTGACTTGCGTCACGCGAACGGCACGTGGATGTTGGTATGGCGCTCCAGCCAGTCAGGCACCGGCAGGTTTTTCGAGCGCATGAATTCCGGATTGAACAGCTTCGACTGGTAGCGGCTGCCGAAGTCGCACAGCACCGTCACGATGGTATGGCCGGGCCCGAGATCGTTCGCGAGCCGGATCGCGCCCGCGACATTGACCCCGGAGGAGCCACCGAGGCACAGCCCCTCGTGCTCGAGCAAGTCGTAGATCAGCGGCACCGCTTCCCCATCGGGGATCAGGTAGGCCTTGTCGACTTTCATGTCCTCGATGATCGGGGTGACGCGGCCGAGCCCGATCCCCTCGGTGATCGAGCCGCCCGGCGATGCTTTGGGCTCGCCGCGGGTGAACAGATCGTACATGGCCGCCCCGGGCGGGTCGGCGACGCCGATCACGATCCCGTTCTTGCGCTCGCGCAGCGCGGCGGAGACACCGGCGATGGTGCCGCCAGTCCCGATCGAGCAGATGAAACCGTCGACGCGACCCTCGGTCTCCTGCCAGATCTCGGGGCCGGTGGAGAGGTAATGCGCCTTGCGGTTATCGAGATTGTTCCACTGGTCGGCGAACAGTACGCCGTTCGGCTCGGTCTTGCGCAGTTCGTCGGCGAGACGGCGCCCGACATGCTGATAGTTGTTGGGGTTGGAGTAGGGCAGGGCCGGGACCTCCACCAGCTCGGCGCCGCAGAGCCGCAGCATGTCCTTCTTTTCCTGGCTCTGGGTCTCCGGGATGACGATCAGCGTGCGGTAACCGCGGGCATTCGCGACCAGCGCAAGCCCGATACCGGTGTTGCCGGCGGTACTCTCCACCACCAGCCCGCCGGGCCTGAGCTCGCCGCGCTCCTCGGCGCCCAGGATCATCTGCCGCGCCGCGCGGTCCTTCACCGACTGCCCCGGATTCATGAATTCGGCCTTGCCCAGGATCGTGCAACCGGTGGCCTGGGAGGCGCGCTTGAGCAGGATCAGCGGGGTGTTGCCGATCGCTTCGACGATGCCGTCGCGGACTTGCATTGCTGGCAGGCTCGATCGCTGGACGTGAGCGGCGCAGCCTAGGATGCGAGGACCCGGGCGGCAAGGCAGCGCGCCGCAATGGCCGTCGGCAGCTTTGCCGGGAAGGCGCGGTCGGTCCCGGGAAGCTGTATAGGACGGGAGTCAAAATGGCGCCGCATGTCGGAGGTAAAGCCGCCTATGCGCAAAACTCTCGCCATCAGCGGGCTCATCATCGTGCTCCTGGTCGCCTACATGGCTTGGCCGTTCGTCGACCTCTATCGCCTCGGCCGGGCATTGGAGCATCGGGATATCGCGGCGGTCGCCGATCGCGTCGAGATGCGCGCGATCCGGCCCGACCTCAGCCGGCAGGTGCTCGCGACCTATCTGCGCCTGACCGGACACGAGGCGCGGCTGCCCGGTTCGTTCCGCGACATGGCGATCGGCATGGGCGCGGCGATGATCGATCCGTTGCTCGAGGAGGTCATCTCGCTGGAGCGGATGGTCGACCTGTTCGACCGGAGTCTGGCACCCGGCATACCCGCGCAGGGGCAACAATCAACCGCTGGCGGGGAGCGGGCGCCGCTGTTCCCGAGCGGCCTTGGCAGCGCGTGGGACCTCTTCGCCAACGCCGACTACAAGCTCACCAACGTCTATGTGTCCGTGCCGCCCGGCGTAAAGCCCGCGCAGCGCTTCACGCTTCGCTTGCACCTCGTGCAATGGAAATGGAAACTGTACGGGCTCGAGTTGCCCGAAGCGGTCCGCGTCAGCTTGGCCGAGGAACTGATCCGGCGGTCTGCCAACCGGTGATGCGAGGGCGCGCGGCCGCCGGGTTGGCGTCGCATCCGGCTTTGCCATAGATTGCGAAGCCGGGACGGTGGCCCGCCGGTCGCCCGCGAGCCGTACTGACGAGATCCAGGGAGTTTTGACGATGCCGAGCACAGCCAGGCAGTTGGACGTGACGCCCTCCGCCCCGTTCGATACCGCGCGGCTGGACCGCCTGATGGAAGACGCCGGCCTCGACGTCGTGATCGCGACCTCGAAGCACAATGTGCAGTACCTGCTCGGCGGCCACCGCGCCCACTTCTTCGACTACATGGACGCGATCGGCGTCAGTCGTTATCTGCCGGTTTTCGTCTATCCGAAGGGCGCGCCCGATAAGGCGACTTACATCGGCCATCGGCTGGAGGCCGCGCAACGCGAAAACAACCCGTTCTGGGTGACGGAATCGCAGACCAACTCCTCGACTTCGGTCGACGCGATGCAGAAGGCGATCGCCTATGTCCGCAAGCTCGGCATCAAGCCGCGCGGCATCGGAGCCGAACTCGCGTTCACGCCGCTCGATGCCGGCACGGCCCTGCGCGAGGCCTTCCCCGACGCCGAGCTCAAGGATGGGCTGTTCGTGCTGGAGCGGCTGCGGGCACGCAAGCGCCCGGAGGAACTGCGCAAGCTGCGGCTCGCGTCCGACCTCGTTATCGAATGCATGCTGGCGGTGAGCGCGACGCACGGACCGGGGACCACCAAACGGCAGCTGATCGAAGCGATGCGGCGTGAGGAGGTCAACC
>DASWSO010000847.1:0-6329 GCA_036402635.1 Xanthobacteraceae bacterium | reverse complement strand
GGATCTTCAGCGGCGAGGCGATCGGCCGCGACGCCATCACGTCGGCGACCGTGACGAGATCGCGGAACTGCGCGCCCGGATGCATGGCGGCGTGTCGGCGCAGCAGCACGGCAAATTCGGCCATGTCTTCTTCGGATACGCCGAATTCGTGCATGTAGCGTGACGCGACCAGCCCGTAATAGGCCGGGATCGTCGGCCCGAGCGGCACCTCGTAGGCCGGATGCCCGACCTGCGCCAGCGTCTGCACGGCGGAATCGCGCGACTGGCCGGTGAGCCGGTTCTCACCCGCGACCACCAGGATATTGCGGGCGACGCCGGCGTCGACCAGGTGATGCGCCAGCATCGTCATGGCGAAGCCGGTCGCCCCGCCGAGTTGCACCGCGTGGGCATAGTTCGGCTGCAGCCCGAAATGCTCGGCGAACACCGTCGACAGCATCAGGTGCGGCAGCGTGGTCGAGTAGCCGCAGATCAGGCCGTCGATGTCGCGGCGCTCGAGCCCGGCGTCGGCAAGCGCCTCGGTGGCCGCCGCCGTCATCAGGTCGAGCGTGCCACGCCCCTCATGCCGGCCGAACGGCGTCAACCCGGAGCCGATGACGAAGCTCATCTATTCGAGCTTCGCGCCGGAGTCGCGCACCACCTTCGCCCATTTCTCGACCTCGTTGCGCAGATAGGCCTCGAACTCCGCCGGGGTGGTCGGGCGGTAGAATGCCGAGAGCGCATCGAAGCGCTCCTTCACCTGCGCGGTGGCGAGCGCGCGCACGACTTCCTTGTTGAGCCGCTCGACGATCGGCTGCGGCGTCCCGGCTGGCGCCAGGAAGCCGTTCCAGGCGGTGATCTCGTAGCCCGGCAGCCCGGCCTCGCTCACCGTCGGCACATCCGCCAAGCTCGGCAGCCGCTGCCGGCTCGTCACCGCCAGCGCGCGCAGCTTGCCGCCCTGCGCATGCGGCAGTGCCGAGACCGTGGTGTCGAAGATCAGCGGCACATGCCCGGCGATCACGTCATTGATCGCCGGCGCGCTGCCGCGATACGGCACATGCGTCATCTGCACGCCAGCCATCGAGCAGAACAGCTCGGCCGCCATGTGGGTCGACTGGCCGTTGCCGGAGCTGGCGAAGTTGATGCCCTTCGGCTTTTCCTTGGCGAGCGCGATCAGCTCGCTCACCGACTTGGCGGCGAAATCCGGGTTCACCACCAGCAGCAGCGGGATTTCCATCACCAGCGCGATCGGCGCGAAGCTCTTCACCGTGTCGTAGTTCAGATTCTTGAACAGCGTCATGTTGATGGCATGCGCCGTGGTGGCCAGCACCAGGGTGTAGCCGTCGGGCGCCGCGCGCGCCGCCGCTTCCATGCCGAGATTGCCGCCGGCGCCGGCGCGGTTGTCGATGATCACCGGCTGCCCGAGCGCCTCCGACACCACCTGCCCGACCACCCGCGCGGCAATGTCGCTCGAACCTGCCGGCGGATACGGAACGATGATCTTGACCGGGCCGGCCGGCCAGTCGGCCGAACGCGCAACACGGATCGGGCCGGCCGAGGCGATCGCCGCGGCGCCGGCTAACAGCTCCCGTCGTGACAGCATGGGCACCTCCCGCGCCGCCCGGCTTGTGCTCGCCGGCAGGCGCTCGGGCAGCCTTCCGAACGAGCCGTATGCTGTCAATCATAATCATTCCGCCGGCGCGGTGGATTGACAAGGCGGGCGCCGTGCACTCGATCTGGGCGCATGACGAACCAACCGATCCGCTTCGATCCGCAGGCCGCCGGGCCACTCGAGGGCGTGCGCGTGCTCGACCTTTCACGCCTGGTCGCCGGCAACATGCTGTCGCTGCAGCTCGCCGACTTCGGCGCCGAGGTGATCAAGGTGGAGCCGCCGTCCGGCGATCCGCTGCGGGACTGGCGCGAGGACGGCAAGACGCTGTGGTGGAAGACCTATTGCCGCAACAAGCAGTCGATCGTGCTGAACCTGCGGCACCAGGCTGCCAAGGACGCCCTGTTGACGCTGGTCGAGACCGCGCACGTGTTCATCGAGAACTACCGGCCCGGAACGCTGGAGCAGATGGGGCTCGGGCCCGACGTGCTGCACGCGCGCAATCCGGACCTGATCGTGGTGCGGGTCTCCGGTTTCGGGCAGACCGGGCCGTACGCCGAGCTCCCCGGCTTCGGCACGCTGGTGGAGGCGATGAGCGGGCTCGCGGCCCGTACCGGCTTCCCGGATCGCGAACCGGTGCTGCCGCCGCTGGCGCTCGCCGACATGGTGGCGGGACTGTACGGGGCCTTCGCGACCGTGACGGCGCTGCGGGCGCGCGAGCACGGCCGCACCCGCGGACAGGTGATCGACCTCTCGCTGCTGGAGCCGATGTTCTCGGTGCTGGGCCCGGAAGCCTCGGTCTATAAGCTGACCGGCCACATCAAGGAGCGAGCCGGCAGCGGCTCCGACATCACCTCGCCGCGCAACGTCTACCGCTGCGCCGATGGCCGCTACGTGGCGCTTTCGGCCTCGATGGAGACGATGGCGCGCCGGCTCTTCCGCATGATCGGCCGCGCCGACCTGCTCGATGATCCCCGCTTCCAGGACAACACCCAACGCGTCAAGCACCGGCCGCTGGTCGACGAGGCGGTCGGCGCCTGGTTCGCCACCAAGACGCGCGACGAGGCGCTGCGGCTGACGCGCGAGGCCGGCATCACGGTCGGCCCGGTCTACAATATCGACGACGTGGTCGACGACCCGCATTTCCGCGAGCGCGAGATTATCGTCCAGGTCGAGGACGCCGAGCTCGGGGAGATCCCGATGCACAACATGGTGCCGCGGCTTTCCGCCACGCCGGGCGTGTGGCGGCGGCCCGCCCCGGCGCTCGGAGAGCATACCGACGCGATCCTCGCCGCCGCCGGCTTCGACCCGGCGGCGATCGCGGGACTGCGGCAGCAAGGCGCCGCCGCCTGACCCCCGCTGGTTCCCGGACTCCCGCCGCCGCAATGACAGAGACTTAATTTGCCGCCATACCGCGGAGCCAATAGACCGGGGGTTGCCCCAACTCCGGCCGAAGGCGCCGCCCGCCTCGCAAGACCGGGCCGAAACAGCTAGATAGCACCCACGATGACCGCCTACATCATCCGCCGCATCCTGTTCATGGTGCCGACCCTGCTCGGCATCATGCTGGTCTCGTTCCTGGTGGTGCAGTTCGCGCCGGGCGGGCCGGTGGAGCGCGTGATTGCCAAGCTCACCGGCTCCGACACCGGCGCAACCTCACGCATCTCCGGCTCCCCGGGGGGCGATTTCGGCTCCCGCGGCCAGTTCCAGGGCGGCTCCGCGATCGACGCCGGCAGCTCGAAATACCGCGGCGCGCAGGGGCTGGACCCCGAATTCATCAAGAGCCTGGAGAAGCAGTTCGGCTTCGACAAGCCGGCCTACGAGCGCTTCGGCCTGATGCTCTGGAACTACACGCGTTTCGACTTCGGCAAGAGCTACTTCCGCGACGTGCGCGTGCTCGATCTGATCAAGGAGAAGCTGCCGGTCTCGATGTCGCTCGGCATCTGGATGACGCTCCTCACCTACCTGATCTCGATCCCGCTCGGCATCCGTAAGGCGATCAAGGACGGCTCCCGATTCGATGTCTGGACCTCCGGCGTGATCATCGTCGGCTACGCCATACCGGGCTTCCTGTTCGCGATCCTGCTGATCATCCTGTTTGCCGGCGGCTCGTTCTTCGCCTGGTTCCCGCTGCGGGGCCTATGGTCGGAGAACTGGGCCTCGCTCGACTGGTGGCAGAAGATCCTCGACTACTTCTGGCATCTGACGCTGCCGCTGATCTCGATGTCGCTCGGCGCCTTCGCGGTGACGGCGCTGCTGACCAAGAACTCGTTCCTCGACGAGATCCGCAAGCAGTACGTGCTCACCGCCCGCGCCAAGGGCTGCAACGAGCGCCAGGTGCTGTACGGGCACGTCTTCCGCAACGCCATGCTGATCATCATCGCAGGCTTTCCGGGCGCGTTCGTGCACGCCTTCTTCTCCGGCTCGCTGCTGATCGAGACCATCTTCTCGCTCGACGGGCTCGGCCTGCTCGGGTTCGAGAGCGTGCTCAACCGCGATTACCCGGTGGTGTTCGCGACGCTCTACATCTTCTCGCTGGTCGGGCTGGTGGTGAACCTGATCTCCGACCTCACCTATACCTGGGTCGATCCGCGCATCGACTTCGAGACGCGCGAGGTCTAGGCCGCGATGGACGCCAAGACCGAGCCGCGCCCGTCGTCGCTGCCGCCCGATCCGGCGGAAGTGCGCGCCGCTGCCGCCCCGCCGGTCGGCGAGGCCGAGCTCGCGGCGCTCGCCCGCCGCCAGCCGCGCGCGTGGCTGACGCCGATCAACCGGCGCCGCTGGCAGAACTTCAAGGAGAACCGGCGCGGCTATTGGGCGTTCTGGCTGTTCCTCGTGCTGTTCGTGCTCTCGCTCGGCGCCGAGTTCATCGCCAACGACAAGCCGTTCCTGGTGCGGCACGACGGCAAGTTCTACTTCCCGGTGTTCCAGACCTATTCGGAGACCGCCTACGGCGGCGAGTTCGAGACCGCGGCCGACTACCGCGACCCGTATCTGCAGAAGCTGATCGCCGAGAAGGGCGGCTATATGCTGTGGCCGCCGATCCGCTTCTCCTACGATACCCACAATCTCGAACTGCCGACGCCGGCCCCCTCGCCGCCCACCTGGATGCTGACCGACGCGCAATGCCGGCAGGCGGCCGAGAAGAAGGGCGGCACCGGCTGCAAAGATCTCGAGAAGAACTGGCTCGGCACCGACGACCAGGGCCGCGACGTGGTAGCGCGGCTGATCTACGGCTTCCGCATCTCGGTGCTGTTCGGGCTTGCGCTGACGCTGATCTCGTCGGCAATCGGCGTCGCCGCCGGCGCCGTGCAGGGCTATTTCGGCGGCTGGACCGACTTGTTGTTCCAGCGCTTCATCGAGATCTGGACCTCGATCCCGTCGCTCTACCTGCTGCTGATTATCTCCTCGGTGCTGGTGCCGGGCTTTTTCGTGCTGCTCGGGATCCTGCTGCTGTTCTCCTGGGTGTCGCTGGTCGGATTGGTGCGGGCCGAGTTCCTGCGCGGCCGCAATTTCGAGTACATCCAGGCCGCCCGCGCGCTCGGCGTCTCCAACCGCACCATCATGTTCCGCCACCTGTTGCCGAACGCGATGGTGGCGACCATGACGATGCTGCCGTTCGTGCTCTCCTCCTCGGTGATGACGCTGACCGCGCTCGATTTCCTCGGCTTCGGCCTGCCGCCGGGCTCGCCGTCGCTCGGCGAGCTGCTGTCGCAAGGCAAAGCCAACGTGCAGGCGCCGTGGCTCGGCCTCACCGGCTTCTTCACCGTCGCCGGCATGCTGTCGCTGCTGATCTTCATCGGCGAGGCGGTGCGCGATGCCTTCGACCCGCGAAAGACGTTCGGGTGAACGCCGAAGCGGAATGACCCTTGTCCAGGGGATGACGAAACCGAAATCGACTGGCTGTTGAAGGAACTTCAGTGACCGATTCCCCCCTCCTCTCCGTCCGTGATCTCTCCGTCGCGTTCCGCCAGGGCGAGCGCGAGGTGCTCGCGGTCGATCGCGTGTCGTTTCACGTCGAAAAGGGCGAGACGGTCGCGCTGGTCGGCGAATCCGGCTCCGGCAAATCCGTAACCGCGCTTTCGGTGATGAAGCTGCTGCCGTATCCGGCGGCGCGGCATCCGTCCGGCTCCATCATGCTCAGGGGCGAGGAGCTGATGCGGCTCTCCGAGCGCGAGATGCGGCGCGTGCGCGGCGACGACGTGACCATCATCTTCCAGGAGCCGATGACGTCGCTCAATCCGCTGCACACGATCGAGCAGCAGATTGCCGAAATCCTGGAACTGAATCGCGGCATCACCGGCGCGGCCGCACGGGCGCGGATCGTGGAGTTGCTCGGACAGGTCGGCATTCCGGAGCCGGCGAGCCGGCTCGGGAGCTACCCGCACCAGCTCTCCGGCGGCCAGCGCCAGCGCGTGATGATCGCGATGGCGCTGGCCAACGAGCCCGACCTGCTGATCGCCGACGAGCCGACCACCGCGCTCGACGTCACCGTGCAGGCGCAGATCCTGACGCTGCTCAAGGAATTGCAGAAGCGGCTCGGCATGGCGATCCTGTTCATCACGCACGACCTCGGCATCGTGCGAAGGCTCGCCGACATCGTGTGCGTGATGAAGGACGGCAAGATCGTCGAGCAGGGGCCGGTCGAAGCCGTCTTCACCGCGCCCCAGCATTCCTATACCCGCGCGCTGCTGGCCGCCGAGCCGAAGCCAGATCCGGCGCCGGTGCAGCCGGACGCGCCGCT
>DASWSO010000846.1:0-1998 GCA_036402635.1 Xanthobacteraceae bacterium | reverse complement strand
AATACGAAGGACGAACGCTGCGCCAGCATCTCGGGCTTAATCGGCCCGCCAACCGGCACGCCGCGTGAGCGACGCAATGCTCGGCTCCGAACCGCATGACGCGGGCATTCCGTGCCGGAATATCGAACCCGCGCGGCAGCGCGCGCTGTCGTTCCAGCGGCTGCGGCGCTTCCTCGCCACCGAGGTGCTGCGTTACTCGCCGTACTACCGCAAGAAATTCGCCGCCCTGGGTGTCGAACTCGATCGCATCGATTCGGAGAGCGACTTCGCGGCGCGCGTGCCGTTCACCCAGAAGGACGAGCTGAGAGAGAATTTCCGCGATTTCGTGCTGCAGCCGAACTGGCCGGGCGCGGCGCCGCAAGCGGATGTCGAAGCGATCCCGGAAGAGCGCATCGCGGTCTACCGCGAGCGCGCCCGGCAAGCCGCGGCCTTCGCCGGCGACATCGAGCCCCCGACCACGCTCGAGCAGCGGACCTATCGGGAATTCCTGCACGATTGGCAGCCGATCCTGACCACCCGGACCGGCGGCACCACCGGCGCGGCGGCGCAATCCACCTACACGTTGTCGGATCTGCATGGCCCCTTACGCCGGGCCGGGCTGTTTCATCACAACATCGTTTCGTGGTCTCCGACGCAGCGTTTCATGTCGCTGCTGCCGGCCGGCGAGCATCTCGGCTTCTACGGTAACTTCCTGGTGCCGCTGCTCAACGGACAGCCGCTGCGCCCGATGTTCGGCGGCCGCGTGACCAGCACCGAGAACCAGGTCCTGGTGGCGCATCGCGAGCGCATCCAGGCGCTGTTCGGCACGTCATCGTATCTAGTCACGTGGCTGGGGACCGCATGCGAGATGATGGAGGCCGGCCGTATCGATGGCCTGTCCTCCATCGAGCTGGTGTCCGCCTCCGCCGAAGCGCTGAGCGCCGGCTATGCGGCCAGCATCCGCGAGTCGTTGCGGCGGCTGAATGCCGGAAATGCGAAGCTCATCCAGGGCATGAGCTCGACCGAGCTGAAGTCCGGCGGGTTCCGGGAATGCGACGAGGGCACCGGTCTGCATGTCGACCCGCAGCATTTCTTCATCGAGCTGATCGATCCCGAGACCAAGATGCCGGCCGAGCCCGGCCGGCCGGGCGTGCTGGTCTGGAGCCACATCGATTGGCACGGCACCGTCATCCTCCGCTACTGGTCGGGCGACATCATCGAAGGCGGCGTTTCCTACGGCACCTGTCCGGGCTGCGGGCTGGTGGTGCCGAGGCTGTTCCAGCCTTTCCGCCGGCTGGCCGCGGACTTCATCAAGGTGAAGGGCGCGCGGGTCGATCTCGCCGAGCTGCGGGCCGCGCTGGAGACGCTGCTGGCGCGCGATACCTATCAGATCGAGATCGTTGCGGACGCGCAGGGACGGCACAAGGTCAATGCCGTCATTCAGGGCGACGAAGACGTGGCCCGCGTGCAGGCCGTCAACCAAGTCGTCATGAGCGCGGTTGAGCTGCGCCTCGACCGGGTCCAGTTCTGCGATCCGCAGGAGATGCAGCATCGGCTCTACGGCGCCGGCGGCTGGAAGCCGCGCTGGCTCGTCAATGAGGCCGGCGCGGATGTGGAACTGGCCGCCGGGGAGCGCGCATGAAGGACGCCGCCATTGTCGGCATCGCCGAGCTCCCGCATGGGCGCATGACCGGCGTGACCCCGATGGCGCTGCACGAGCGGCTCGCCCGTGGCGCGCTCGACGATGCCGGCCTGACGCTGCGCGACGTTGACGCCGTGCTGACGCTTTCGCCCCGCTCGGATTCCTATCTGATCCATGCGGCAGCGCTCGCCGAATACCTCGGCATAGCGCCGCCGGTCGCGCTTACGCTGGAAGGCGGCGGCGCGGCGCCCGCCATCATGGTGGACCTTGCGCGCACGATGATCGCGGGTGGCAGCGCGACGACGGTCTTGATCGTCTCCGCCGACATGCCGCTGAGCGTGGTTAGCCGCAATGCGTATGTACAGACGCTGGCCGAC
>DASWSO010000845.1:0-1773 GCA_036402635.1 Xanthobacteraceae bacterium | reverse complement strand
GTCAGCGCCGCCGCGGCGCTGGCGCCGAGCCGCCGGCCGGCGACAATGCCGGCCGCGATCGCCAGCACGTTCTTGGCGGCGCCGCCGATCTCGACCCCGCGCACGTCGGTCGAATGATACGGCCGGAAGGTCGCGGAGCCGCACGCGCTGGCGAGCGCGCGCGCCATTCCGGCCTCGGCGGACGCGAGCGTGACTGCGGTCGGCAGGCCCCGCGCGACATCGTCGGCGAAGCTCGGGCCGGAGAGGATCGCCGGCACGCAATCGGGCAGCGCTTCGTGCAGAACTTCGGTCATGAAGCGGCCGCTGCCGCGCTCGATCCCCTTGGCGCAAGCGACCACCGGCGTGCCGTCGCGCAGATGCGCGCGCATCAGGTTCGCCACCGCGCGCACGGCTTGAGCCGGCACGACCAGCAGCACGGCCGACGCGCGCAGCGCCGCCGCCAAGTCGTGCGTGGGTGCGATCTGTTGGTCGACGCGGGCGCCCGGCAGGTGCGGGCTCTCGCGCCGCTGCGCC
This sequence comes from Xanthobacteraceae bacterium, assembly GCA_036402635.1. Classification (GTDB taxonomy): domain Bacteria; phylum Pseudomonadota; class Alphaproteobacteria; order Rhizobiales; family Xanthobacteraceae; genus DASWSO01. The sequence continues at coordinate 1,260 of DASWSO010000845.1, read as the reverse complement.
AGCGCCTCGACCACGTCGGCGTCGCGGTCCCATAGCGTCACGCTGCGCCCGGCGCGCGCCAGCGCATTGGCGAGCGCGGTGCCCCAGGCACCGGCGCCGACCACCGCGATCGTGTCGAACGTCATTGCGCCGCCGGCAGCGCCGTGCGCGCGAGATCCTCGAGCGGCCAGCGGGCGCGCGGCGCGGTGGAAAGATCGTCGGTGAGGCCGAGCGCCAGCCGCTCGGCACCGGCCCAGCCGATGATGGCGCCGTTGTCGGTGCAGAGATCGACCGGCGGCGCCACCAATCGGGTGCCGGCTGCGGCGGCGACGGTTTCCAGCCCGGCGCGGATCGCCTCGTTGGCGCCGACGCCGCCTGCCACCACCAGTGCGCTCGGCGCACCGAAGCGCTCGCGGAAAATGCGCAAGCCCACGGCGACGCGATCCGCGATCACGTCCACCACTGCGGCCTGGAAGGCGGCGCAGAGGTCCGCCACGTCCTGCTCCGACAGCGGCGTCACCTTTTCGGCCTCGATCCGCAACGCGGTCTTCAGCCCCGAGAGCGAGAAATTCGGCTCGGCACGGCCGAGCATCGGCCGCGGCAGGCTGAAGCGCCCCGGCGCGCCCGCTTTCGCCTCCGCCTCCACGGCGGGGCCGCCCGGATACGGCAGCCCGAGCAGCTTGGCGACCTTGTCGTAGGCCTCGCCGATCGCGTCATCGACGGTGGTGCCGAGCCGCACATAATTTCCGACGCCGAGCACCGCGACGATCTGCGTGTGCCCGCCCGAGGCAAGGAAAAGGCAATACGGAAACGGGGTGCCGTTGGTGAAGCGCGCGGTGAGCGCGTGCGCCTCCAGGTGGTTGACGGCGATCAGCGGCTTCTGCGCCACCATGGCGATCGCCTTGGCGGTGGTGAGTCCCACGATCACGCCGCCGATCAGGCCCGGGCCGGCCGCGGCGGCGACGCCGTGCAGCATGCGGAAACTCAACCCGCAATCGGTCATCGCATTGGCGATCACCTGATCCAAGATCTCGACGTGTGCGCGCGCGGCGATCTCCGGCACCACGCCGCCATACGGCTGGTGCTCCCGCACCTGCGAGAGCACGACGTTGGATAAGAGCTCGCCGGGTCCGCCGGGGTGATACCTCACCACCGCGGCCGCGGTCTCGTCGCACGTCGTCTCAATGCCGAGGACCAGCATCACGCCTCCGCGCGAGCCCGTCGCGCCGGAGAGCTTTCGCGCCTATTACGGACTTCCTATGATCGTCCGCTTGATCGTGG
>DASWSO010000844.1:0-4073 GCA_036402635.1 Xanthobacteraceae bacterium | reverse complement strand
TCATCGGGTTTCACCTGGTCCGCCTTGGTGAGCACGATGGCGTAGCTCACCGCCGCCTCGTCGAGCGAAGCCAGCACCGGCTGGTCCGCGTCCTTGAGGCCGTGGCGGCCGTCCACCAGCACGTAGACGCGCGCCAGGTTGGCGCGGCCGCGCAGATAGGCGTAGATCAGCCCGGTCCACTCCCGCACCTTGTCCTTCGGCGCCGACGCGTAGCCGTAGCCCGGCATGTCAACCAGGGTGAGCGGCGTCGCGGAGTTGAAATAGATCAGCTCCTGGGTACGGCCGGGCGTGTGCGAGGCACGTGCCAAGGCCTTGCGGCCGGTGAGCGCGTTGATCAGCGTCGATTTGCCGACATTGGAGCGGCCGGCGAGCGCCACCTCGATCCCCTGCATCGGCGGCAGCGAGGCTTCCGAGCTGGCGGCGCGCAGGAAATCCCAGTTGCCGGCGAACAGCAGGCGCCCGGCTTCGAGCTCGTCGGCGGTGAAGTCCATACTCTCTCGGGTCCCGCACGCGCCGCCGTCGCCCGTCATGCCCGGGCTTGACCCGGGCATCCATCGCAACAGCTCAATTTGTTGTCGAGTTCTTTTGATGCATTGCCGGGTCAAGCCCGGCAATCACTATGGGCGCCGTCACGTCGAAGTCTTGCGCCGCGGGAACAGGCCCTTGAGGTTGTCGAACAGCTCGATCTTGGCGCCATGCTTGCGCATGATCACGCCCTGCTGGATCACCGACAGCGTGTTGTTCCACGCCCAGTAGATCACCAGGCCGGCCGCGAAGCTCGACAGCATGAAGGTGAAGATCAGCGGCATCCAGTCGAAGATCATCTTCTGCGTCGGGTCCGGCGGGGTCGGGTTCATCTTCATCTGAACCCACATCGTGATGCCCATGATGATCGGCCACACGCCGAGCATCAGGTAGGGCCCGAGCACCGGCACCACCGACGGGTCCCACGGGATCAGCCCGAACAGGTTGAAGATGGTGGTCGGATCCGGCGCCGAGAGGTCCTTGATCCAGCCGAAGAACGGCGCGTGCCGCATCTCCAGGCTGACGAACAGCACCTTGTACAAGGCGAAGAACACCGGGATCTGCACCACGATCGGCAGACAGCCCGCCAGCGGATTGATCTTCTCCTTCTTGTACAGCTCCATCAGCGCTTGCTGCTGCTTCACCTTGTCGTCCGGATAGCGCTCGCGCAGCGCCAGCATCTGCGGCTGCACGGCCTTCATCTTGGCCATCGAGGCGTAGGACTTGTTCGCAAGCGGGAAGAAGATGCCCTTGATGAGCACCGTGATGATCAGGATGGCGACGCCGAAGTTCCCCACCAGCCGGTAGAGGAAGTCGATCGAGTAGAACATCGGCTTGGTGATGAAGTGGAACCAGCCCCAGTCGATCACCAGCTCGAACTTGTTGAGGCCGAGCTGCTTGTCGTAGGCGTCGACGGTGGCGGTCTCCTTGGCGCCGGCGAACAGCCGGCTGCTGGCGGTGCCGGTGGCGCCGGGCGCGATCGTCTGCGCATCGAGCAGGTAGTCGGTCTGGTAGGTCTTCAGGTTGCCGAGCGCGCTGGCCGCGAAGCGCGCCTTGAGATGCGCGGTGGTCTCCGGCAGCAGCGCCGCCGCCCAGTATTTGTCGGTGATGCCGAGCCATGCGTTCGTGGTGTCGAACAGCAGGGTCTTCTTGTCGTCGATCTTGCTGTAGGTCACTTCCTCCAGCTTGTTGTCGAGAACGCCGATCAGGCCTTCGTGCAGGATGTAATAGCCGAGCGTGTGCGGCGTGCCGTGGCGCGAGATCAGCGCGTAGGGGTGCAGCGTCACCGGCGCCGCGCTGGCATTGGCGACGTCGTCCTTGACGGTGAACAGATACTTGTCGTCGACCGCGATGGTGCGGCGGAAGGTGAGCCCCTCGCCGTTGTCCCAAACGAGCGTGACGGGACGGCCGACGCCGAGCGCGGCGGGGTTCTCCTGCTTCCAGTCGGTGTTGGCGTCCGGCACCTTAACGGGAGCTCCGCCGGCGCCGACCCAGCCGAACTCGGCGTAGAACGGCACCGGGCTCCCGGACGGCGACAGCAGCACGATCGGCGGCGACTTCGGGTCGACGGTTTCGCGGTACTGCAGCAGCGCCAGATCGTCGATGCGGCCGCCCTTGAGCGCGATCGAGCCCTTCAGCAGCGGGGTGTCGATCTGCACCCGCGGCGAGGCGGCGAGCGCGGCCTCGCGGCTGACGGACTGGCCGAGCACCGGCGCGGCCGGCTGTCCGGGTGCTGACGGCGCAGTCCCCTGCGCTTGCGGGGCGGTGCTGCCGGGCGCGAGCGGCTGGGTCTGCTGCTGGCCCTGCTGCTGCGTCTGCTGGCGCTGCTTCTCCACCTGCGGCATGCCATAGAAATACTGCCAGCCCAGTAGCACCAGCGCGGAGAGCACGATCGCGAGGATCATGTTCTTCTGATCGGTCATCTATTCACCTTTGCTTCCCGGCTCTCCAGCGGCTTCGCGCGAGGCCGGCGTGGCATTCTGTCGAGGTTTGGAGTCGCGGCCCGCACGGCGCCGAGCCGGCTGGCCGCGGCCGGCGGCCAAGCGCCGCAAGGCGCCACCGAAATCTGCAATGAGACGTTCAAATGGCTGCGTCAGGGCCTCCCGACGCGCCACCAGTACATAGTCGTGCCCGGCCACGGCGCCAGCCGCTCCGGTCGCTCGAATGACTTCTTTTAGGCGCCGGCGGGCGCGATTACGCTCGGTCGCGCTGCCGACCTTGCGCGAGACGGTCAGGCCGAAACGCGCCGGGCCGTCGTCGCCGCGCGGACGCCCCTGCAGGATGAAGGCAGCCGTCGGAATCCGCGGCGCAGACGACGCGGCCACGAAGTCCGCGCGCTGCCGCAGTCGTTCCATCGATTGACGGCCGGTGTGGGGGCCTTAAGCGCTGAGCCGCTTGCGGCCGCGCGCGCGGCGCGCCGCCACCACCTTCTGGCCGCCCTTGGTGGCCATGCGGGCGCGGAAGCCGTGACGGCGCTTGCGCACGAGCTTGCTCGGTTGATAGGTCCGCTTCACGGGTAGAATCTCCGCTTGTGGCAGCGCCCGGCCATTGCAAAGGATCAGCGCCGCCCGCCATACGCGGACGGCCGCACGCCATCGGGGCCGTCGGCGCTCGAAGTTGCGCGGCTTATACGGGAGGGGTCCGGCTGCGTCAATGCGACCCGATAGCCGCCTGTCCGTCCTTGCCAGCCGAAGGCGAAGCAAATCACAGGCTCGAAGGTGGGCGCCCGCGTCCGTGACGTAACACGGGCGTGCGGCGGAACGAATGTGCCGGTGCGGTGGTGCTTCGGCTAAGCTGCGGCCGCCCCTCAACCTCCGCGCTTCGCAGGACAGATCAGGCCCATGCCCTCGCTGCCGGCGCGCCTCAATCTCCGCAAGCTGCTGCCGCTGGCCGTGATCGCGCTGCTGGCGCTCGCCGTCTATGCCACCGGCCTGCACCGCGAGCTGTCGCTGGAGGCGCTGGTGCGCCGGCGCGGCCAGCTCGAAGCCTTCGTCCAGGCGCATTTCGCCACCGCGCTTTTGGGCTACATCGGCCTCTACATCGCGGCCACCGCGCTCTCGGTCCCGGGCGCGGTGTTCCTCACGCTGGCCGGCGCCATCCTGTTCGGCTGGCTGGTCGGCGGTATCGCCACCCTGATCGGCGCTACCGCCGGCGCCACGCTGCTTTTTCTGCTGGCGCGCTATGCGCTCGCGGACCTGGTGCGCCGCCGGCTGGGAAACCGGCTGACGCGGCTCGCCGACGGCTTCCGCGCCGACGCCTTCAGCTACCTGCTGTTTCTGCGGCTGGTCCCGGTGTTTCCGTTCTGGCTGGTGAACCTCGCACCGGCGCTGGCCGGCGTGCGCCTCGGCACGTTCGTGGCGGCGACTGCGATAGGCATCATCCCGGGCACCTTCGCCTATGCGGTGTTCGGCGCCGGGCTCGACAGCGTGGTGGCGGCGCAGGAGGCCGCCTACCGCAGTTGCCTGGCGGCCGGCGGCGCCGATTGCCGGCTCGATTTCGATCTCCGCGCCGCCATCACGCCGCAGCTGTTCGCGGCGCTCTGCGCGCTC
>DASWSO010000843.1:0-3900 GCA_036402635.1 Xanthobacteraceae bacterium | reverse complement strand
GCTCATAATCGGAAACCGGGCGGCCACGCGCCATCATGAATTGCGCCGCCGCCAGCCGGAAGGCGGCGAGCCGGCGCTGGGCCGGGACCTGGAAGTGACCGCATCGCGCGTCGATCGAAATCTGGTCGGCGAGCCGCTGCGCCTCGCTCTCGCGGCCGCCATCGACCGCCTTGTTGAAGGCGTCGACCACGGCGCGGCAGTCCTGCGCGGACGCAGGCTCGGGTGCGGCGAGGCATAGCAGCAGGGTGGCCGCGAGGGCGGCGCGAGCGGTCCAAAAGGAACGAAAATGCAACACGCGGAGCATGCGTCATGCCTCTACGCAGGGCATCCAGACGACCCGAACCCCGTGCGACAGCCTAGTACAGCGTTAGTCGCGCCACAAACCAGGAGGTTCAAGGCAGACCAAGCAAAGGTCCGTCGCGGGACCTAGCTTGTTCTCCGAATTCCGACCGCTGCTCTCTCGTACAGGCTTTCATTCGACCGGGAGCGGGCGCGACGGCCGCGCGCGCGGAGGACGGCCGGCCGCGGGGCTGCCGACGCGGTCGACGCCGCGGCGGATCGCCACGAAGAACGCTTCGCCGCCGACCAGCGCCAGCGCCCAGGCGAGCCGCTCGGCGGCGCCGTCGAGATCGTACATCGTGTGCGCATGGGCGGCGCGCTGGATGGCGTCGAAAATCTTGTCGGCCGCGTCCATGATCGCCCAACTGTTCACGATTCGCGGCGATGCGGTGACCATCGCGTCCACGATCAGCCCGGCGCCGTGCGAGTTCGATCCGGCCCACACCGCCATCACCTCGGCGCAGGTGTGGATCACCGCCGGCTCCAGCAACTGCGTGAGCCCGGAGCGCGCGTCGATCTTGAGCTTCGGCACCACCCGCCGCAGCACCTCTTCGAGCCGCTCCTCCAGCCGGAACTTGTCGACCCGGATCAGGCGGTCGCCGCCGACGTTGAGCGGCACCGCGCGGCCGGCGCCGGAACTCGGGCCCATGCCGCCATTGCCGTTCGAGCCGCCCTGCCCGACCGGCGCGCCGCCGAGCCCGTGAAGTGACGGCGCAGCACCGGGCTGCTGCGAGCCGGGAGCGGCACCGGGCGCCGGTCCGGAGCGTCCGCCGAGATCGCCCTTCGCCTTGCCGCCGGGCGGGCCAAACACATGCTTCATCGACGAGTCGGGAGCGAGATAGGCCACCATCGCTCCGCCGCGCGTGGCGCTCGCGACCCGTTCGATCAACTGCCGGTCCGACACTGTGTCGATGCGGATCGCCTCGCAGTTCCAGATCGCCCAGAACCGCCGCAGCTGTTCCATCGCGGCTGGGTCGCGCAGCGCTTCGAGCAAGCAGCGGCGGATCTCTTCGTCGCTCTCGATCCGGCACATGTCGTGGGTGACGCCGAGCGAGGCGCGAAACGCGATCACCAGCGTGTCGGTCGAGGTCCGCAGCCTGAGGATGCCGATCGTCATGGCGAGCCGTTCCGCTCAGCGCCGGTGCGAGCGGCGGGTCTTCTTCCGCTTGCGCTTTTCGGACTTCTTGCTCACCGGCTTCTTACCCACGACCGGAGCTGGTGCCTCCTCGGCCGCTGCCTGCGGGCCGGCCGCGGTCTGCTGCTTGGCGGATTCGTCCACGCCGCGGATGTTCTCCTCGCGGCGCGACTGGTAGAGCGAGTAATCCTGCCGGCTGGGCGCAGCCTGCTGTTGCGCTTCCGAAGCTTGCGGCGCCGCAGCCTGACCGGCCGCGGCCTGGTCCGGCCGGCGCCGCGTGTCTTCCGTCTCGCGTCGGGCGAAACCGTCCTGCGGCCGGCGCACGCCGAGCGCCTCCTGGTCCTGGCGGCGCACCGGCGCGGTGTCCGCCTCGTTCATCGGCCGCGACTGCGCCACCGCCGGCGCGCTGGTGTCGCCCGCGAGCGCGCGGTAGCGCACCGGCGTATAGCCGCGCGCCAGCAGTGCCGACAGCGGATAGACGTTGCGGCAGACGCGCCCGTTGCAGCCGCCGGTCGCCGCCTCGATCACCTCCGCCTTGCGGTCGGGCGTGAAGCGCACGAACAGCATCACGTGCGAGCCGGGCTTGTTGAGCGCGTCGCCCGGCCGCAGGTCCCAGGCATTTGACAGCGGCGTCGTGATGCTGGGGATCGCGATCGTGGTGAAATGGGTGGACAGGCCCCAGGTGGCGCTGACGAAGGCCGAGCAGTCCACCCCGGCGACGTCGCGGCGCGGCGTATTGCGGGTGCAGACATTGCCGGCCATCACGCCGCCGTTGATCAATGTCCGTATCTTGCCGAGCGAGCCCATGCAGCCCCAGCAATAGGGGATGCCGCGCACCTCCTGGTTCAGCTTGCCGTGCAGGTAGCCGGGCCGGCGGATGCGGTTGAAACCGGTGCAGGCGCTGTCGGGATCGCGGCCGTAAGCCGCCGGGGTGACGCGCCAGCGCACGTTCTCGAACGCGAAGGCGGTCTCGATCACCTGCTGGCGCGAGAGCGGGCGCACCGCCGCGACCGGGCCCTTGCCGTCGCGGCGTGCCGCGGCGAAAGCCGGACCCGACGGCGCCGCGGCCGACGGCTGCGAAACCCGCGTCTCGATCACCTTGGTGTTGCGCAGCGGCCGGAAGCCGACCCCGATCACGTCGACGGAGGCTTCCCGCGTACGCAGGAAGAACACTTCGCCCTCCGGCGAGATGGTCACGAAGCGGCGCGACGGCGCCGCCATGCGCGACAATGGCAGCTCGTAGATGCCGTCGATGGCGCCGGACTGCGCAAACCGCACCACGAAGGCGGAGGCGGGACTGTCGGAGGTCGGCGGGATGTTCTCGGCCAGCACGAACATCCGGCCCTGCCGGTCGATGTCGAGGAACTCGACGGCGCCGAGCCGGTCGGAGACCCGCAGCCGCAGCTTGGTCGCTTCGGTGCGGCCTTGCGCTCGCACCTCGATCAATGCTGCCGTGTTGTCCTTGTCCGGCGTCACGGTCGCGATCACCGGGCCGCGGCCCTTGGTCGAGACCGCCTGCCGGGTCGGCGCCTTCGCCCGCTCGGTCGCGAGCGCGCGGGTGTTCTCGTCCAACGGATCCTCGGTGCTCGGCTTCTGCGAGCCCATCTGGGCGAACGCCGAGGTGGTGAACTCGTCGTCGGCGGCGCGGGTGGAGAACTCTTCCAGCCCGCGGGTCGGCGCCTCCTCGTCGCCGGTCGGGCGCAAGGCCCGCACCTCGCCGTCCCACACCATGATGTCGCCCTGGCGGACGATCAGGTCGGTCGGCTGCAGCTCCTCCGGCAGCGCGAGGGCGCGCACCTGCTCGGGACGCTTCGGATCGAAACGCAGGATCCGGCCGTTCACCTGGTCGAGCAGGTAGAGCTGACCGTCGTCGCCGGCATAGAGCGCCTGCGGGCCGGTGATCTCGGTGTCTTCACTCTTGTCGACGATGCCGACGCGGCCGAGCTCGCTGCCGCCGGGCAAGTGCTTGACCACACGGTCGGCAGCCCACGCGGCGCCCGGCCACGCGGTGGCGCCAAGCAGCAGAGCCAGCGACCATTTTCGTATCAGGCGCGCCATCCACCGCATTCCCAACGCCGCACCGTTTCAAATACCGCCCGGGCCAGCACGAGCGTGGCCCACTACAACCTAAACCTGCCGCACGGAACTTTGAACCGCTAAAAAGCGAGGCTTTTCAAGGCTCCGCCGGAGCGATGGTCGATTTTCCGGCCACGAAGGCCAAACCCGCCACGGACCCCGGCAGATGTTAGTCGCGGCAGGCCGGCAAGATGTTCATCGGAACCGGTGTTGTCCCCGCTCCCGTCCGGGATGCCGCAGCGCCCGAACGGTCTCAGCTCCACGCGTAGGCGAAGTCGTTGTTCTCGATGCTCACCCGCGCCTCCTTCGGTTCTTCCTTGGCGAGCGCGCGCTTGAGGAACTCGCGGGAG
>DASWSO010000842.1:0-4434 GCA_036402635.1 Xanthobacteraceae bacterium | reverse complement strand
CTGTGGTACCCGTCGAAGAACTGGGACGCCGCCGGCGCCCGCCGTTACCCGCTGCCGGATTCGTACTACCTGCCGGGCTACTTCCCGTAGGGTCTTCCGCGCTTCCGCTGGAGCGCGTTCGGCGCTCAGGCGCTCGCGACGGCGCGGAAATGCTTGGAAAGCTTGAGGCCCTGCGCCTGGTAGTTTGAGCCGATGCCCTGGCCGTAGAGGCGTTCGGGGCGCGCCAGCATCCGCTCGTAGACCAGCCGGCCGACGATCTGGCCGTGCTCCAGGATGAACGGCACTCCCTGCGAGCGCACCTCCAGAACGGCCCGCGAGCCGCTGCCGCCGGAGCCCGCATAGCCGAATCCGGGATCGAAGAACCCGGCATAGTGCACGCGGAACTCGCCGACCAGCGGGTCGAACGGCACCATCTCGGCGGCATAATCCGGCGGCACCTGCACGGCTTCCTTGGAAGCCAAGATGTAGAACTCGTTGGGGTCGAGGATGAGCGAACGGCTACGGTGCGCCGCCACCGGCTCCCAGAACTCGGCGACGTCGTAGCCGTCGCGGCGATCCACGTCGATCACGCCGGTATGGCGCTTGGCCCGGTAGCCGACCGAACCGTTCGGATGCATGCCGGCGAGATCGACGCTGACCGCGACGCCGCTGCGCACGTCGGCATCGGGGCTGTCCACCAGCCGCTCGCGGGCGTTGAGCGCGGCATGCGCGGCCGCGTCGAGCACCGCATCGCCGCGGCGGAAGCGGATCTGCGATAGCCGCGAGCCTTCCCGCACCAGCACCGGAAAGGTGCGCGGGCTGATCTCGGCATAGAGCGGACCTGCATAGCCGGCCGGCACCTGGTCGAACGCGCGCGCATGGTCGGCGATGACGCGGGTGAAGACGTCGAGCCGCCCGGTGGAGCTCTTCGGGTTGCAGGAGGCGACGATGTCGGCGGGCAGCGCCAGCGCTTCCTGCAGCGGCACGATGTAGACGCAGCCGGTCTCCAGCACGGCGCCGCCGCCGGCGAGCGAGATCTCATGCAGCGCCAGCTCTTTGATGCGTTCGGCGACGCGCGCATTGGGGCCGGGCAGGAAGCTCGCCCGCATGCGGTGGGCCGTCGCGCCCAGCCGCAGGTCGAGGCTTGCGGGCTGCACCTGGTCGGGCGCGAACGGCGGCGCCACGATGCCGCCGGAAGCGGCCAGCGCCGTCACCAGGCGGTCCGGCAGAATGCCGGCCGCGTCCGCTGCAAAGCTGAGCGCCACGTCGCGACCCCTCGATCCATTCGCGACGAGCACTAGCGGCTGCGGCCGCGCGCGTGAAGGCCGCGCGCCCGGCGCGGGGCGGCTATCGCGAAGATAAGCGGGGAAAACAGGCTTTAGCGGCGGGTCGGAACCCGCGCCATCGCCGGACTGCGCACGGCCTCCGCGATGGCGCCGCCGAGCAGCTTGGCGACGCAGCCGTAGCTCCAGTCGTTCATGTGCAGGCCGTCGGGCGAGAGCACCGTCTCGAACGCGATCTTCTGCGCCTCGTGCCAATCCCGCATGATCTCGAAGCGGTGGAAGACGCCGACCTTCTCGCGCGACGCGGTCAGCCCGATCAGGTCCACCATGCCGGTGGCGTCCCGTTTGGCGAGCACCTTGGGCGCATATTGCGGATCAATCAGCACCACGTCGGCGTGCGCCTTCAGGCGGCGGACGCCGTCCTCGAGCAGCGGCGCCTCGCCGGAGAGCGTCTGATCGCGCAGCACCGCATTGGTGCCCACCTGCCAGATCACCAGATCGGGCTTCTCGGCCAGCACGGTCTGCTCGAAGCGCGCCACCATCTGGCTGGCTTCTTCGCCGTTGATGCCGCGATTGATGACCCTGATCGGGGTGGCGGGAAAGCGCGTCTTCAGCTCGGCCTCGAGCCGCGCCGGGTAAGAGGCGGCGGGCGAGGTCGCGCCGGCGCCGGCGGTCGAGGAGGAACCGACCGCCACGATCGTCAGCGGCTCGCCGGAGGCGAGCTTCATCGCGGTATGGGAGAGCGGAAATTCGAGCCGCACCGCCTCGGGGCGGGCGGCGCAAATGGGAGCGGGCGCCGTGGTTTCGGCGCGGAGCGGAGTGGCGGCGGCGGTGAGGGAGACGAAGGCGAGGAGCAGTGCCGACCCGACCGGGGCATTCCGATGCATCAGCGCGTTTCTTTCGTTGGGTTGCTAGGCGGCAGTTTGGCGGCTTCCACGATCATGTTGGCGAGCAGCAAGCCGACGCAGTCGTGTACCCGCTCGGCCACTTGGGTCTTGTCGGGGCCCGTCAGGTCGAAGGTCCCGGACTCGCTCCAGTGCTTCATGATCGACAGACGGTCGAACAGCGGCACGTCATGCTGCTGGGCCACCCACCGCATCGCGTCGGCATAAGGACCCACGGAAACCATCGTTTCCGTACGCGGGCTGTACTGCATATTCACCAAGATGACGTCCACCCCGGCCGCGTGCAAGGCCACAACACCAGATTCCAGCGTGGACCGGAATTCCTCGGGGTCCACACTGCGCATGGCGTCGACGGTACCGGTCTGCCATATCACCAAGTTGGGCTTACCGTCGAGTGCCAGCTTGCCGAGCAATTGGTTCATCTCGGCCGCGGTGCGCCGGCTTTTGATGTCGGTGCGGACCTTGACCTCGACCCCGGGCAGCCGCTTGGCGAGCTTGGCCTCCAGCCGCGCCGGGTAGGAGTTGCCCGCGCCCTGGTTGCCGGCAAGCGCCGAGGAGCCGGTCCCCTCGACCAGCACTTCGAGCCGGCGATCGTTCTTCACGGCCGCCGCAACCGCCCGCAGCTGCCCATCCGTATAGGTGAGCGAGCCCGGCGTGTCGCAGGATTCCGGTCCGGCCGCGCTGCCCCCCATGGCCGCCGCCATGCAGGCCAGGGCGAATGCAAGTCGCCTCATGCCTCGCCCCCCGCGAGACTGTGGTCCGGCTTCGGTGGCCGCGGACCGGGACGCCGCCCTTCTATAATCCTATACCACTTCATCAGCGCGGCTGCAGCGAACATGATGGCGATTCCGGCGATGCTGACAAGCACTTGCGCCAAAATCGAGCCGTTAACCTCAACCAGGAAGAAGTGGCCGGTGAACGCGAGGAATACGCCAAGACAGAAAACCTCGAGCGAATGCTGCCCACACAGGATGGCGGGCCACAGGATCGGCGAGCCCAGCCCAGGCCAGTCGCGCGCCAGCAGTCGGACCGTGATCAGCGCCAGCGCCAGGAAGTGGGCGAACCGCAACACGTCCAAATTGGTCTTGTCGATGGGGTAGATCAAGTCCGCCAGGCGCTTGGGCATGTGGCTCGCCAGGCTCGGGAAGTACCAGGTGAGCGTCACCGCGAAGGCGAAGACGAGGTAGACCGCAGCCAGCACCAGCAGCGTCCGCGACCGCAGCAGCCCGGCCACGACGTCGTTCCCGGCCACCGCGCACCAGGCGCCGAACACGAACAGCAGCTGCCAGGCGAACGGGTTGAAGAACCAGTAGCCGTCCGGGAACGCCGGCAGGTTCCAGCCGAACGCCAGCGTCAGGACGTACAGCAGCAGCGAGCCGGCGAGCGCGAAGTTGGGGGCGCGGATCAGCATCCAGAGCATCAGCGGGAACCCAAGCAGCAGCATCACGTAGAGCGGCAGCACATCCATGTTGGCCGGCTTGAACTTGAGCAGCAGCGCCTGCAGCAGCGTGACGTCCGGCTGCTTGAGGAAATCGAGGATGTTCATTTCTTCCGCGTAGAGCGGGTTGTTGAAGGTGGCGCCCACATAGGCGATCTCCGCCATGTAGATGACGAACAGGATCATGTGCGCCATGTAGACCTGCCAGGCGCGCTTGAGGATGCGGGCGCCGGCGATCACCGGCCCGCGCTCGCGCATGGCGCGGCCGTAGACGAACGCCGCGGTGTATCCGGAGATGAACACGAAGATCTCGGTGGCGTCGCTGAAGCCGTAGTTCCGGATGGTGATCCAGCTCACCACGTTGGACGGGATGTGGTCGAGGAAGATCAGCCAGAGCGCGAGCCCCCGGAACAGGTCCAGCCGCAGATCGCGTTCGCCCCCGACGGCAGCAGCCATGGCTGTTGCGTTCTCCCCGATTTCCAGTTCGCCTGCGCGCGCCTAAATTGGCCGCGACTCGTGGCGAATGCGAGACCATGATACGCCCGGCGCGCAACGACTCCACGGCCCGGCTCTCAACGCTTTCGACGGCAATATCGATGTACCGAACCACCACCCGCAACATCGACGTGACGGTGAAGCCGAAGTTCCTCCCGGAGCGTTCGTCGCCGCAGAACGGCTACTACTTCTGGGCCTACACGATCGAGATCGCCAACCGCGGCGGCGACACCGTGCAGCTGAAGACCCGCTACTGGCGCATCACCGACGAGAACGGGCGGGTGCAGGAGGTGCGCGGGCCCGGCGTGGTCGGCGAGGAGCCGGTGCTCGCACC
>DASWSO010000841.1:0-7562 GCA_036402635.1 Xanthobacteraceae bacterium | reverse complement strand
GACGCGCCTGCTCGGGCCTGAGCTCGTTGGCCGCAGCCGGAAGTGCGATCGTCAGGCCGGCCAGTACCACCGCCAAGCGCGCTGCGACCATCTCGTTCTCCCCTTCTTAACCCTAACGGCTGGTGATCATGCCGGACGTTCGTCGCCAAATTCTGAATGGCTATACGATTTTGACGACAATGCGTCCCCGCACTTGACCGTCGATGATGGCGCGAGCGGCCTCGGGCACTGCGGCGAGCCCGATTTCGGTAGTCATGCCGGCGAGCTTGCCGCGATCGAGCTCGGCGGCGAGCCGCTGCCAGGCTGCCTGCCGCAGCGGCTGCGGACACATCACGGAATCGATGCCGAGCAGCGAAACGCCGCGCAAAATGAACGGAGCGACGCTGGTCGGTAGGTCCATGCCGCCGGCGAGCCCGCAGGCCGCGACCGCGCCGCCGTAGCGGATCATGGCGAGCACGTTGGCGAGGGTGCGGGAGCCCACGCTGTCGACGCCGCCGGCCCAGCGCTCGCGTGCGAGCGGCTTGCCCGGGCCGGCCAATTCGGCGCGGTCGATGATCTCTGCGGCGCCGAGCTCCTTGAGGTAACCGGCCTCGGCTGGGCGGCCGGTCGAGGCCGTCACCTGATAGCCGGCGCGGGCCAGCAGAGCGATCGCGACCGAACCGACGCCACCGGCTGCGCCGGTGACGACCACCGGGCCCTTCGCCGGCGTGAGCCCGTGCCGCTCCAGCGCCATGACGGCAAGCATCGCCGTATAGCCGGCGGTGCCGATCGCCATGGCGTCGCGCGCCGATAGCCCGTCCGGCAGCCGCACCAGCCAGTCGCCCATCACGCGCGCCTTCTCGGCATAACCGCCGAGATGCGTCTCGCCCACGCCCCAGCCGTTGAGGACCACCCGGTCGCCCGGCTTCCAGTCCGGATGCGCCGAGCTTTCCACAGTACCGGCGAAGTCGATGCCCGGGACCATCGGCCAGCGCCGCACCACCGGCGCCTTGCCGGTGAGCGCCAGCCCGTCCTTGTAATTGACGGTCGACCATTCGGGCCGAACGGTGACGTCGCCCTCCATCAGCTCGCTGTCGTCGAACTGGGTCAGCGCGACGGTCTGGCCGTCGGTGCCCTTGTCGATGCGGATCGCCTTGAAGGTGCCCACGCCCACTCCCACCGGGTTGAAATCGTCGGCTGAGTTGTGACGCGGCCGGGAGCCGCACGCAAGCAGGCGCGGGGCTGAAGCGTCAGGCCGCCTTGGCTTCGCCGACCGTGTCCGCCATGGCGGCGCCGCGGGTGCCGAGCGGCTTGCGCTTGCCTTCGGTGGTGTCGTGCGCGGTCTGGTGCTCGAGCTCGGCGTTGATCTCGGCGCCGAGCAGCACCACCATGGCGGAGATCCACATCCACATCATCATGCCGATGACGGCGCCAAGCGAGCCGTAGGTCGCGTTGTAGTCGGCGAATTTCGATAGGTAGAACGAGAAGGCGGCGGACGCGATCACCCAGGTGAAGGTGGCGAACAGGCTGCCGGGGGTGATCCAGCGCCACTCCGCCTCGCGCCGGCTCGGCCCGTAGCGATACAGCACCGCCAGGCTGAACATGATGACGACGAACAGCACCGGCCACCGCAACAGCGACAACAGGGTCGGATTGATCTTCTGAATGCCGAAGGTGTTGAGGATAATCGGGAACACCACGATCGCGCCGAGCGCGAGCAGGCCAATCAGGATCGCGCCGATGGTGAAGCTCAGCGAGATCAGGTTGAGCTTGATGAAGCCGCGCTTCTCCTCCTCGTCGTAGATGATGTTGAGCGCGTCGAACATCGCCTTCATCCCGGCATTGGCGCTCCATAGCGCGAGACCGAGGCCGAACACGAAGCCGAAGGTGAGCTGACTTTGCGGGTTGCTGACGATGCGCTTGATTTGATCGTTGACGATCTGCAGCGCTCCCTCCGGAAGGAGGCCGTTGAGGATCGAGAGGTGCTGCGCGACGGTGCTGAAATCGGCCACCAGGCCGTAGCTCGACACCATCGCGGTGATGCCGGGGAAGACCGACAGCAGCGAGAAGAAGGCGACACCGGCCGCCACCGAGGAGACGCGATCCTTCTGGAACTCCTCGTAGACGCGCCAGAGGATGTCCTTCCAGCCCTTGGCGGGGATTTCGGTCGGACCGGTGGCTTCGCGGCCGCGGCCTTGTTCGCCGGCACGGGCAAACTGTTGCCAGCGCGGTTCGTCGGTGCTCTTGGCCTCGCCGAAGGCGTGGTCACCTTCCTGCTCGCGCGGCGCGCCTTGGCGCGCTCGCGACGGCGCCAGGCGCGGCTGCTGCTTGGGCTTGAGCGCCGCCAGCGCCACGCCGGCGACGACGCAAGCTGCGACCAGGGGCCAGGGCAGGTCGGGACGCGCAACGCTACGGGGGGGCATGGCTCGGGATACCGGTTCGAGACATGCAACAACGGCCCGGCCCCGCCAAAGTTTCACCACGATGTCGCAGCCGACATCCAACTTGATGATGCAACAGGCGATATTGCGGCGCCGCCCGTTGCGGGCTGCGCCGCGTCCGCGAACGCGCTCAGGCGACGCGGCGGACCTCGCGCCAGGCTTTCAGCGACGCCCAGATCCTGCGGTCGAGCCGGAACATGTCGATCGGCGCCGAGCTGGAGATGGCGCGGATGCGGCAGAGGCCGACCCCGGTCCACTGGAACCCGCATTTCTCCAGGACACGGCGCGACGCCGGATTGGTGACGCGGGCGCCCGCCTGCAGCGCCAGATGGTCGAGGTCCGTGAAGGCATAGTCGATGACGGCGCGCACCGCTTCGGTGGCGTAGCCTTTCCCCCAGAACGGCACGCCCAGCCAATAGCCGAGCTCCGGCAGCGCGGCGTCCAGCAGGCCGAGCCCGCAGGCGCCGATCGGGGTGCCGTCGCGCAACGTGATCAGCAGCGCCATCTCGACCTGCGCCGTGCCGGCCGCGGTGACGAAATCCTCGGCATCGCTGACGGTGTACGGATGCGGGATGCGCCGCGTGTTCTCGGCGATGCGGCGGTCGTTGGCGAGCGCGGCGATCGCTTTAGCGTCCCCAAGGCGGGCGGCACGGAGTACCAGCCGTTCAGTCTCGAGGACGGGCATACACGCCTCCCGGAAGGTCTCCGGGGGCCGCTCCTCCAGCACGGTCATGACACGGGCTCCTTTCAAAAGCGCCGAGGGGGAGCCGGCTACCCGTCTCCCCCTCGCATCAGAACCCGTATTTGAGGTCCCGAGCCGGTTCGACGAGGAGCCGGCGGGACCTTTGGTCTTCGCCGGTTTACTGGGCCGCAGCCTCCGTCATCGGAAGTACCGATACGTAGATGCGGCCCTGACCTTTACTGCGGAACTCCACGCGACCATTGATGAGAGCGAACAACGTATGATCCTTGCCCATCCCGACGTTTTGACCGGGATGCCACTTGGTGCCGCGTTGACGCGCCAGGATGTTGCCCGGGATCACGTTTTCGCCGCCGAACTTTTTGACGCCCAGACGCCGGCCCGCGCTGTCGCGGCCGTTGCGTGAGGAGCCACCTGCCTTTTTGTGAGCCATATCGCCTTCCGAACTCTTAGCGTGTTTGTACTACGATTCCGCGACGAATGCATCAGTTCATTCGGCGGACTTCGGTTCGCCTTCGGCCGTCACCGGTGGGGCGCCGGGCTGCGCGCTCGCGTCCACCAACGCTGCTGCGAGCTGCTCGTTCTTCTTCGCCCGCGATGGCCGAGGCTTCACCTCGAGTGAAGCGGCCCGGCCGTCGGTCAGGATCTCGGTGATGCGCAGCACCGTGTATTCCTGCCGGTGCCCGCGCTTGCGGCGCGAGTTCTGTCGCCGGCGCTTCTTGAATGCGATCACCTTCGGACCGCGGCTCTGCTCGATGACCTGGCCGGCCACCGCGGCGCCAGCGACGGTCGGGGCGCCTACCGACGGCTGTTCGCCGCCGAGCACCAGAACCTCGCCGAGGGTGACGATCTCGCCGGGCTCGCCGGCGATCCTGTCGATCTTCAAAATGTCGTCGGCGGCGACGCGGTACTGCTTCCCGCCGGTCTTGATGACTGCGAACATCATGTCCTCCGTGTTCGTGCTCGGCCTCGCGCGCTGCTTAAGCGCCGGGCCGGCTTCTTGGCAGTCGGGTTGAGTTTCGTCGGTTGCTGCTGCTCCAGCGCAAAGCGCGCCAAAGACAACGGCGCGGGAAACCCCCGCGCCTGGCGGGCCGCACTATAGGTTGCGGCGCCTCCAAGTCAACCGCGCGGCCCGCGCCGCGGCACTTTTCCCGGCAGGGCCTTGGATCGCGGCGGCGCTTACGTCGTTAGCCCGGTGACTCGGGGCGGCACGACGCTGCGGCCGTGACACAGATCAAGGAGACTTCCATGTCGGCCGAACTCTCTTCCGGACTTCCCTGGCTCATCATCGACGTCGGCGCGGTGCTGATCCTCGGCTTCGCCGTGGTCTACGGCATCGCGATGTGGAACGGACGCCGCAAGGCACGCGCCTCCGGCGTGATGCAGGCGCCCGGGCCGGCGCCCAAGCAGGCCGAGCAGCGCGACCAGCGGCGGGTCGCTGGCTAGGGTCGCGGGCGCGTCCTACTGGCTGGCCCACACGATGCGCGACATCCACAGCACCGCATTGGCTGGGATCTGCCGATCCTCGTGGTCGGCGTTGAGCGAGGACAGATCGACCGTCTTGGTGGTGCGGCGCTTGAGCACCTTGGCCATCACCTCGCCGTCGCGGGTGCGCACCACGACGCGGTCCCCGCGGCGGATCGGGGCAGCCGGCGAGACCACGATGATGTCGCCGTCCCGATAGGCCGGCTCCATCGAGTCGCCGGAAACTTCCAGCGCATAGGCGTGTTCGTCGTCGACCTGCGGGAAGGCGATCTCGTCCCAACCGCGCCCGACCGGGAAACCGGCATCGTCGAAAAAGCCGCCGACGCCGGCCTGCGCGAGGCCGATCAGCGGCACCGAGCGGGTGGTGCCGCGTCCGGCGTCGGTGATCAGCGTGACGAACGTGTCCACGGTGGTGCCGGTGGCGGCCAGAATCTTCGCGATCGATTCGGTAGACGGCCAGCGGGCACGCCCGTCGGGCGTGATTCGCTTCGACTTGTTGAAAGTGGTCGGATCGAGTCCGGACCGCTTCGCAAGGCCGGATGCGGAGAGCTGCGACCGCTCGGCCAGCCGGTCGATCGCGGTCCAGATTTGTGCATGGGTCAGCATCGCGCCGTCGCCTCGAGCAAGAAAGAACCTTTTCTCTGCTGGCTAGGAATTAAACCTCTGGCGGCGATTTGTCCAGTCCGCTTAACTTGTCGAAGCGCGCCAATGCGTTATTCCGGTTGTATATTCCGGCCCTGTTGGCGCGGAGGCAACACCTGCAACAACAAGACGCCGCAGGCATGGTGAATTATTACTGAGCCGCGATGAAGCGCACTGAGCGCAGCAAGGGGTTCGCCGCCTCATGCGCAAAGAAGGATTTCACCAGTTTGAAGAAGCAACCGATGAATTTTG
Organism: Xanthobacteraceae bacterium; assembly: GCA_036402635.1. GTDB lineage: Bacteria > Pseudomonadota > Alphaproteobacteria > Rhizobiales > Xanthobacteraceae > DASWSO01. The sequence goes on along the minus strand of DASWSO010000841.1, from coordinate 2,063 downwards.
TGACCGCTTCGCCCCGAAATCGCTCGACAGGTGATAGGTCGCTTGGTTGGTCCACCCGCTCGGCCTCGGAACCGGCCTGGAACTGCACGTGATCGAACTGTTCGACCGCCTCGCCCGGCGTGTTCTCCGCATCCTCGATCCGGAAGACGGCCACCGGCTGGCATTGCGAGCACTCAACCTTGCGCCGTTGCGCCGTTCCGTCGACGCGCCCGCCTTGGCGGTGGCGGCTTTCGGCTTGCGGTTTCCCAATCCGGTCGGAGTGGCGGCCGGCTTCGACAAGAGCGCGGAAGCCGCGGACGCGGTGCTGCGGGCGGGTTTCGGCTTCGCCGAGATCGGCACCGTCACGCCGCTCCCGCAGGCCGGCAATCCGTGCCCGCGATTGTTCCGCCTGCCGGCCGACGAAGCGGTGATCAACCGCATGGGCTTCAACAACGACGGCCATGCGGCGGTGCGGGCGCGGCTCGCGGCGCGGCGCGGTGGCGGGATCGTCGGCGTCAATATCGGGGCCAACAAGGACGCCCGGGATCGCGCCGCCGACTATGTCGCCGGCATCGCGGCCTTCGCCGGGCTCGCGAGCTATTTCACCGTCAACGTCTCGTCGCCCAACACGCCGGGCTTGCGCGATCTGCAGCAGCGGGCGGCGCTCGACGATCTGCTGGCCCGCGTGCTGGCGGCGCGCGACGTCAACCCGGCGGCCGCGAAAACGCCGGTGCTGCTTAAGATCGCTCCCGATCTCTCGCTCGGGGACCTCGACGACGCCGTGGCGGTGGCGCGGCGCCGCGGCGTCGACGGCATGATCGTGTCCAACACCACGCTGGCGCGGCCGTCGAGCTTAGGCGAGCGCACGACCGCGCAGGAGGCGGGCGGGTTGTCGGGGCGGCCGCTTTTCCCGCTCGCCACCCGCATGCTGGCGGAGACCTATGTCCGGGTGGAGAGCGCGTTCCCGCTGATCGGGGTCGGAGGCATCCACTCCGGCGAGACCGCGCTCGCCAAGATCCGCGCCGGCGCCACCCTGATCCAGCTCTATACCGGCCTGGTGTACGGCGGACTTTCGCTGGCGAACGAGATCAAACAGCATCTCGCCGCCGCCGTTCGGAGCGATCAGGCCGGCTCGATCGCCGAGCTGATCGGCCGCGACGCGCAGCGGCTGACCGCGGAGCCTTGGCCGGCCGGATAGCGTCAGGTGCCCGGTGGGATGGCGATGAGCAGGTAGTCCCGGCGGGGTCCGGGGACGCCGAGGAAGCTGCGCTCGATCGAGACGGTTTCCTGACGGACATGGGGGCGCTGCGCCGCCTTGCTTGCGGCCGCGGCACAGGAGGCGACATCGACGGGACAGACGAAGACCACCCCGTCGCGCGCCATGCGCGCGGGATCGGCCCAGGGCGTCAGCGCCGGTTGGAGGATGTCGTAGGTGGATACCGGCTCCGGCAAATAGAACGAGATGCCGTTGATCAGGTTGGTGTCGCCGGCGAGCACGCGCAGCGGTCCCCCGGTTTCGCGCCACAACTGCTCGATCGAACGCGCGAGCGGGCGGTAATAGGCCTGTTCGCCGGCGGCGCCGCGCCAGTGCAGCGCCACTGCGATGGCGGGCGACAGCGCCAGCATGAGCAGCGGAAAGCCGGCCGCGAGAGCGACTAGACGGACCAGCGCGGTGCGCGTGAGCATCACCTTCGGCGAGGCGAGAAGCACCGCCGACAGCAGCGCGAACACGCCGGCGTTCCACAGCGCGTGCACCTCACTCTGCGTCGCCACGGCGTAGAGCGCTGGCAACAGGAGCGGCAGGAAGAAGGCGAGCGCCAGCAGCCGGCGGCCTGGCTCGTCCGGCCACATCGTGTCCCGCACGGCGTTTTCGCGCCGCGTCGTCAGCAACAGCGCCAGCACGATCGCTAGGGAGCAATAGGCGAGCGTGTTGGCGAGGTATTTGGGAACGCTCAGCACCGTAAACTCGGCGTGGGTCTGCGCGGCGCGCTGCGTGAGATGGGCGAAGCTCGCGCCGTGTTGCTGCACCACCCACCACAGGTGTGGCGCCAGCAGCACCGCGCCGGTCGCGATCGTCACCCATG
>DASWSO010000840.1:0-1608 GCA_036402635.1 Xanthobacteraceae bacterium | reverse complement strand
ATCGGAGGCTTCTGCGATTTCAGCTCGCGCGTGGGCCGTGACAATCAGCTGTCGCGTCATTTACGACGCGACCAGAGCCACTCACGCACCTCGTGCCAAGGACGCGCTCCAGACGGATCGCGCTCATGCTCTTCAATCCTTCGCTCAACTTCCTCGATCTGCTCGGGCGTTAGTGGCGGGAACTCTTCCGGAGGCAGGCTTTCGCATACTTCCTCGACAAGCTCCCGTCGCTCGTCCTCAGACAATTGCATGATCTCGGCAAGTAGCGTGGCCTTGTTCACGGACGCCTCCGCATCCCTCTCTTGGATCGTGAATCTAAGCCGCGCGCTCCGCTGCAGCAAGCTCGTCCGGCAGCGCGTAGGCCCATTGCGTGATGTTGCCGGCGCCGAGGAAGATGACGTAGTCGCCCGGCTGCGCCAGCCGTCGCACGATGCCGGCGAGTTGGCGCGCATCGTCGAGCGGGATCACCTGCCGGTGGCCGCGCGCGCGCAAACCCTGCACCAGCGCGTCGCGGTCGACGCCTTCGATCGGCGCCTCGCCGGCGGCATAGACATTGGCGACGATCACCGCGTCGGCGTCGTTGAAGCAGGTGCAGAACGGCTCGAACAATGCGGCCAGCCGCGTGTAGCGGTGCGGCTGCACGATCGCGATCACCTGCCCGCGCGTCGACTCGCGCGCGGCGCGCAGCACCGCGGCGATCTCCACCGGGTGATGCCCGTAATCGTCGAACACCGCGACCCCGTTCCAGTCGCCGGTGCGGGTGAAGCGGCGCTTGACGCCGCCGAAGCCGGCGAGCGCCTTGCGGATCAGGTCGCTGCCGACGCCGAGCTCGTGCGCGACCGCGATCGCGGCCGTGGCGTTGAGCGCGTTGTGGCGCCCCGGCATCGGCAGCACCACGTCGGCGATCTCGTGCGCGACCTCGCCGGCGCGGTCCCGGAACACGACCGAGAAATGCGTCGAGCCGTCGACATGGGTGAGGCCGGCGAGCCGCACGTCGGCCTGCGGGTTCTCGCCGTAGGTGACGACGCGGCGGTCCTCGATGCGTCCGACCAGCGTCTGCACCACCGGATGGTCGGTGCACATCACCGCGAAGCCATAGAACGGCACGTTCTCGACGAACGCCTTGAACGCTTCCTGCACGGCCTCGAAGGTCTTGAAGTGGTCGAGGTGCTCGGGATCCACATTGGTGACGATGGCGACGTCGGCCGGCAGCTTCAAGAAGGTGCCGTCGGACTCGTCGGCCTCCACCACCATCCAGTCGCCGGCGCCGAGCCGCGCATTGGTCCCGTAGGCATTGATGATGCCGCCGTTGATCACGGTCGGGTCGAAGCCGCCGGCCTCCACCAGCGTCGCAACCAGCGACGTGGTGGTGGTCTTGCCGTGGGTGCCGGCGATGGCGATCGCCTGCTTCAGCCGCATCAGCTCGGCCAGCATCTCGGCCCGGCGCACCACCGGCAGGCGGCGCGCCCGCGCCGCGATCAGTTCCGGATTGTCGCGCTTGATGGCGGTGGAGACCACGACGACGGCGGCGCCTTCGACGTTCCCGGCGTTGTGGCCGACGCTCACCTTGACGCCATTCTTGCGCAGCCGCTCGAGATTATAGCCGTC
>DASWSO010000839.1:0-3533 GCA_036402635.1 Xanthobacteraceae bacterium | reverse complement strand
AGGCGGTGGCTGACAAAGTCCGCGCCATCGTGCTCACCGGCAGCGGCCACATCTTCTGCGCCGGCGTCGACCTTTTCCGCGTCGCCGACGGCGGCGCCGATTACGTCAACCGCTACCTGCCGGCTTTCACCAAGATGGTCTTCACGCTGTTCACCGCGGACCTGCCGGTGATCGTGGCCGCCAACGGCCACGCCATCGCCGGCGGCGCGGTGCTGGTCGCGGCCGGCGACTACCGGCTGATGGCCGCAGGCGACGGCCGCTTCGGCTACACCGAGCTGCGCGTCGGCGTGCCGTTCCCGCCGGGCGCGCTCGAAGTGATCCGCTTCGCGACGCCGCGCGGGGTCGAGCAGATGCTGTACGGCGCCGCCACCTATCCGCCCCAGGAGATGCTGGCGCGCGGCGCGCTCGACGAGGTGGTGGAGGCGCCGCGGCTCATCGCCCGCGCGACCGAGGTCGCGGAGCAGATCGCGGCGATCCCGGCCTCAGCCTTCGCCGCCACCAAGCACCGGCTGCGCGGGCCTGTGCTCGAGCGCATGCACGCGGCTGAACGCGCTTCCGCGGCCGCGGTCACGGCCGCCTGGGCCTCGCCCGGGACCATCGCCGGCATCCGCGCCTACCTCGACCGGACGGTGCGGAAGCGGTAACGCCGTCGTGCGCGGGGCATGATACCGGAGATGACCCCGCCCGCCTCTTTTTCGCCCTTCCGGCTGGCGACTAGTACGGCGCAGCCGCGGGCCCGGATCCGACACCGGAATTTCCCCCGCTTTATTTGACCATGCGGCGCGAACAGGGTTGATGAGGGCCCGCGCGGCGCACGCCCCGCTTTGGAGAACACACCTGGTGCCTACGGGAACGGCCGGCGAGGCCGGAAAGGACCACGCGGACGCCCATCTCGGCCCCGCGAAGCCCTCCAACCTTGCGCTCGGCCTGGAGCGCCTCGGGCTGATCTCGCTGAAGTTCCCGGCGGCCGCGACGGTGATCCTGATCCTGCTCTCGATCGCGGCGGCGTTCGGCGTGATGCGGCTCAAGGTCGACGATTCGCTGAGCCAGCTGTTCCGTTCCGAAAGCGCCGAGTTCAAGCAGTACGAGGCGGTGACCCGCCGCTTCCCCTCCAGCGAGTTCGACGTGCTGGTGGTGCTCGAGGGCAAGAACCTGCTGGCGCGCCCGTCGGTCGAGAAGATCCGGGACCTCGTCACCGACCTGCAGCTGATCGACGGGACCCGCGGCCTGATCTCGATGTTCTCGGCCCGGCAGCCGCCGGAGAACGGGCAGATCCCGGCGGCGCTGTTTCCCGACCAGCTCCCCGAGGGCGCCGCTTATGACGAGCTGATCAAGCGGGTGCGCGCCAACGAGATCATCCGCGGCAAGCTTCTTTCCGAAGATGGCGAGCTCGCGCTGGTGGTGCTCTCGCTCAAGCCGGAGATCGTCTCCAGCACCGGCCTCGGCACCGTGGTCGGCGAGATCCGCAAGGTGATGACGGAGGACCTGGACGGGGCGGGGCTCACTGCGCAGCTCTCCGGCGTGCCGGTGATGCAGCTCGAAATCCGCAACGCGGTGGAGCGCGACCGGCTGATCTACAACGCCTTCGGCTTCGCGGCCGGCTGCCTGATCGCGATCGTGTTCTTCCGCCGCGTATCGTTCATGATCATCGCGGCCGCGCCGCCGCTGATCGCGATCCTGCTGGCGCTCGGCACGCTCGGCTGGCTCGACTTCCGCCTCAACATGTTCCTCAACGTGATGACGCCGCTGATCATGGTGATCAGCTTCGCGGATTCGATGCAGCTCACCTTCGCGGCGCGCGACCGGCTGATCGCCGGCGAAACGAAACGCGAGGCGTTCAAGAACGCCGTGCTGATCGTCGGGCCGGCCTGCGTGCTCACCCACGGCACCGCCGGGCTATCGTTCGCGGCGCTGCTGTTCTCCGATTCCGACCTGATCCGCACCTTTGGCGAGGCTGGGCTCGCGGCCACCATCATCGCGCTGGTCGCGGTGCTGACGCTGGTGCCGCTGCTCGGGCTGCTGCTGGTGCGCAAGGAGGAGAGCTTCGCCGCCAGCGTGCGGCGCGCCGACACCGGCGTGAACGCGCTGCGGCGGTTCTGCGCCTGGGTCGCCACCCGCATGGTGAGCCATCCGGGCCTCTACAGCCTGATCAGCGTGCTGGTGGTCGCCGGGCTCGGCTTCGTCTATGCGAGCCTGGAGCCGCGCTACCGGCTCGCGGACCAGGTGCCCGACAAGCAGCAGGCGGTGGAAGCGAGCGGCCGGCTCGACGCCAAGCTCACCGGCGCCAATCCGATCGACGTGCTGATCGAGTTCCCGAAAGGCGCGTCGCTGTATGCGCCGGAGACGATCCAGACCATCGCCGACGTGCATGCGGTGGTGGAGAAGCAGGCCGGCGTCGGCAACGTGCTGTCGGTGGAGACGCTGCGGCGCTGGCTGGCCGAGAAGGCCGGCGTCTCCGACATCGCGGTGGTGAAGCAGTATCTCGAAATCCTGCCTGAATACCTGACGCGGCGCTTCGTTTCCGCCGATCAGGAAGCCGTGCTGGTCTCCGGCCGCATCCCCGACGTCGACGCCAGCCAGCTGCTGCCGGTGGTCGACCAGCTCGACAAGGCGCTGGCGCCGGTGCGCGCAAAACACCCCGGCTACACCGTCTCGGTCACCGGCCTGGCGGCGATCGCGGCGCGCAACAGCGCCAGCATGATCGGCAAGCTCAATCGGGGGCTGACGCTGGAATTCTTCTTCGTCGCCGCCTTCATCGGGCTCGCCTTCCGCTCGGTGGTGGTGATGTTCGCCAGCATCCTGCCCGGCATCTTCCCGATCGTCTTCTCCGGCACCGTGCTGTGGCTGATGGGCGAGGGGCTGCAGTTCGCCAGCGTGGTGGCGCTCACGGTCTCGTTCGGCCTGGGCTTGAGCGCGACCATCCACTTCCTCAACCGGCTGCGGCTGGAGGACAGGCCCGACCGCGATCCGGCCATCGGCGTCGAGCGCGCCACCGTGCTGGTCGGCCCGGCGCTGATCCTCACTTCGGTGGTGCTGGCTTGCGGGTTGGCGGTGACGGTATTTTCCGACCTGCCGTCGCTGCGGCTGTTCGGCTGGCTGAGCGCGTTCGCGATGCTGGCGGCGCTCGCTGCCGACCTGTTGATCCTGCGGCCGACCGTGATGTTCCTCACCCAGCTCTCGCGCCGCTTCTCGGGCGGCCGGGTTTCGGCGCGGCCGGCGGAGTGAGGTCGTACCGAGCCCGACTCTTCCAGGCAGTGATGGGGTTTTGCGGCGACCGCCAGCCTCTGCCCTCATCCTGAAGGGCGCTGCGCAAGCAGCGCGTCTCGAAGGATAGAGGTCGGTGCTGCAGCGGCGAGGCCTCGCCCTTCGAGGACGCATCGCTTCGCGATGCTCCTCAAGGTGAAGGGTGAGCTCAGCGGCGGTTGAGCTGGATGGTCACGCCGGAGAACTCGCTGCCCTGCGACGTGATGGTGACGGCTTGCTGGTTGCCGCGCGTCACCATGCTCAGGCCGGCGCGGAAGCCGGCGCCGTCC
>DASWSO010000838.1:0-2241 GCA_036402635.1 Xanthobacteraceae bacterium | reverse complement strand
CGAGCTCGGCACGCTTGCCGATCGCCACCAGTTCCGAGCCGCGGAACGCGACCGCGCCGTCGCGAATGATACGGCGCTCCTTGTCGACCGTGATCACGGTCCCGCCGGACAGCAGATAATCGACCTTCATGACGCTCCGTTCCGAATCGCCCGCGGCGCAGCGGCCCCCGTGTGACCGCTGACGTTCGGGTTCGTCGGCGATCATGGCGAGCAATGCTTCGGTGCGTCTAATAGAATTGTGCGATCACTCGCATACCCAAATGATATGTGCGTTGCAGCCGCGCGCGTGCCTAAGTTGCCGGTAACTGGCAACGAATGCGTCGGCGCGTGCGAATCCGCGCTATGGCGCGGGAGGCTTTCCGATGAGCATGGTTGAGGCGGCGCTCGCGCACGTCGGTCACGACGAGATGACGAAGCTCGTGACCGAGATGATCGACATTCCGAGCCCGGTCGGCGGCGAGAGCGCGCTCGCCAGCTATCTGCAGGGCCGCTTCGCCGCGGCCGGCCTGCGCACAAGCATGCAGGAGGTCGAGCCCGGCCGCTTCAACGTCTATGGCTTGCTGGAAGGCACCGGCGGCGGCGCCAACCTGATGTATGCGGGGCACCTCGACAGCGCCTATGGCGGCGACGAGGAAGGCATCCGCGACCTCGGCCCCGGCTACCAGCCGAAATCCTGGGTCGACGGCGAATGGATCCACGGGCTCGGCGCCTACAACATGAAGGGCGGGCACGCTTCGGCGATCCTCGCGGTCGAGGCACTGGCGCGCGCCAAGGCGCGGCTGCCGGGCGATCTGCTGATCGCCGGCGTGGTCGGCGAAACCTGCCACGCAACAGTCGCGCATTATCAGGGATCGCGTTATCGCGGCTGCGGCGTCGGCGCCCGCTTCATGGTGGCCAACGGCATCAATGCCGACATGGTGGTGATCCCGGAGCCGACCTCGAACCGGATCTCGGTCGCATCCGGCGGTTACGTGTTCTTCGAGATGACGACGCGCGGCAATCCGGGCGCGACCTACCGCCGCGGCGGCGTCACCGTCCAGGTCAAGCCCGGCGAGGACGCGATCGAGAAGATGCTGCAGGCCATTCCGACGTTCAAAGCCTGGGGCGCGAACTATCTCGCCCAGACCCAGTACAACGGCGAGCCCGCCGGCAACGTGAACATCATCGCCATCGAGGGCGGCCACCCGTTCCGCCCCACGAAGCTTCCGAGCTTCTGCCGCCTCTACCTGGAGGTCGGCATCATGCCGGGGCAGGAGCACGCCGACATCATCCAAGGCGTGCGCGAATGCACGCGGCGACTGAAGTCGGACGATCCGACGCTGGAGGTGGAGGTCAAGGTGGTGCAGACCGCCGCCACCGCTGAGGTCTCACCGAACGAATACGTGGTGCGCGCGGTCTCGTCGGCGCACGCGGGCGTCTGGGGCGAGCCGCCGGAAGTCACCTGGGACGGCTGGTATGCCGACACGGCGCCGCTCACGCGCGCCGGCATTCCGGCGATCTGCTACGGGCCGCAGGGCCGCATGCGCGGCGGCGGATCGGGCTACTACCCGAAGGAAGGCGAGCACATCAGCGTGGTCGACGTCACCAAAGGCGCCGAGGTTTTCGTCCGAGCGGCGGTCGACGTGTGCGCGCAATCCCGCGCCTCCGTGCATGGAAACCGCCCCTCCGGAACCGTGATCCCGTAGCTCCGGCGCGCTTGTCCCCGACCAGCTCGCTTCCGGGCTATCCTCGCGCCAGGCGCGAAAGCACTGCCGCGCGGAGCCTGTCCGGATCCCGCTCGCCGGCAGCAGCCATATTGAGGATGTGCTGGGCTACGAGGATTTTCCGTTCCTGGCTGCGCTCGTCGTTCGGCAGCGCCGCGCACGTGGCGTCGAAGAGAACGCCGAGCTCGTGGAGTGCGTCAGGGTCCAGGACCGGTATCGCGTTGCTCGGCATGACGCCCTCGCCTTGCATCCTCACGCGATCCTACGCAGCGAGAGCGCGCAGCAAAGAGCGGAAAAACACGTAAGCGGCGGACTTAAGCACCCGCTGGAGCTTGCCGGCGTTCGCTTTACAAAAATGACATTCGTCAATTCCGGCCAGTAGCGAGGCTTACGGAATTTCACGTCATGCGAACTCGACGATGCACGACCGTCCTGCTAGGCGTCGCGCAGAAGACGCTCCCGGGTGCGAGAGATGCGAGAAATGGTGACGCGACGCGGCTTCGGGCTCGGCGTCGGGGCGGCAATCGCCGGAAGCATT
>DASWSO010000837.1:0-1586 GCA_036402635.1 Xanthobacteraceae bacterium | reverse complement strand
CTCACCGCGCTGAAGACTCCGCCGATCTATCCGCCCGGCTTCGACCCGAAGGTCGTGAAAGTGTGGTCGCCGAACTTCGAGCAATACGTGAAGCTGCAGTCGCAGTGGGTCGAGGATTGGAACAAGACCTACGGCTACCGGCAGTAATTGAGTCTGTGGCGCGCTGCGCCTGTGTCGTCGTCGATGGCCGCGCCTGCAGCGCCGGCGGGAATGACCCTCTCCCGCAAGCGGGAGAGGGCAAGCGGCGCCGCTCGTGTCGTAAAGAGTTTCAGCAGTGAGTGACGCATGTCGGCTGAACTGAAGGTCGAGCATCTCCGCAAAGTGTTCTCGGTCGGGCGGCCGGCGGTCGACGACCTGAGCTTCCGCACCGCCTCCGGCGAGATCGTGGTGCTGCTCGGGCCCTCCGGCTGCGGCAAGACCACCACGCTGCGCTGCGTCGCCGGGCTCGAACATCCGACCTCCGGCGTGATCTCGATCGGCGGCGACGTCGTGTCGGCGCCGCAGCGCGGCATCTTGCTGCCGCCGCGGCTGCGCAATATCGGGATGGTTTTTCAGTCCTACGCGGTCTGGCCGCACATGACGGTGTTCCAGAACGTCGCCTACCCGCTGCGCACGCGGAAGCTGGCGCGCGACCAGATCGCGCGCCGCGTCGGCGAGACGCTGGAAGTGGTCGGCTTGAGCGAATACGCCGAGCGGCCGGTGGTGGCACTCTCGGGCGGCCAGATGCAGCGCGTCGCGCTCGCCCGCAGCCTCGTCTACCAGCCTCAGATCCTGCTGCTCGACGAACCGCTGAGCAACCTCGACGCCAAGCTGCGCTTGCGGCTGCGCGACGATCTGCGCCGCATCATCAAGCAGACCGGCGTGACCGCGCTCTACGTCACCCACGACCAGGCCGAGGCGGTGGTGCTGGGCGACCGCATCGGCGTGATGCGCGACGGCAAGCTGCTGCAGATGGGCCCGGCCGACGAGATCTATAACCGTCCGGTCGACCTGTTCGTCGCCAACTTCACCGGCGCGTCCAACTTGCTGAGCGGCCGCGTGCTCGACCGCAACGGCGAGTTCGGCACGATCGAAGCCGCCTCCGGCCAGAAGCTCACCGCTTGGCTGCCGGCGCGTTTCGCCGCCGGCGAAGCGGTCAAGATCGCGCTGCGGCCGGAGAACGTGCGGCTCGGCGTGGCGAGCGAGAGCGGGCCCAACCGCTTCACCGCCAAGGTGGCGGCGCAGCGCTACCAGGGAACGCAGACGGTGTACGAGCTCGACGTGCTGGGCGGCCACATCGAGGCGCTCGAGCTCGGCACCCAGATGCGCTATCCGGTCGGCAGCGACGTCGAGATCGCGCTGCCGCCGCCGTTGTGCTGGGCCTACCCGGCGCGCGACACCGCCCACCACGAATAGCCCGCGTGATCGAGACGAGCGAAAGCGGCGGCATACGCACCCTGCGGCTGGCCCACGGCAAGGCGAGCGCGCTCGACCTCGAGCTCGTCACCGCGCTCGATCGGGCGGTCGCGCAGGCGGTGGCCGACAAGGTCCGCGCCATCGTGCTCACCGGCAGCGGGCACATCTTCTGCGCCGGCGTCGACCTTTTC
>DASWSO010000836.1:0-4759 GCA_036402635.1 Xanthobacteraceae bacterium | reverse complement strand
CGGACATCCTGCCGCCGACACTCCTCCAACTCGCGAGCGCCCGATGATCGATCTCTACTATTGGACCACGCCCAACGGCCACAAGATCACGATGTTCCTGGAGGAGACCAAGCTTCCGTACCAGATCATCCCGATCAACATCGGCACGGGCGAGCAGTTCAAGGCCGAGTTCCTGCAGATCTCCCCCAACAATCGCATCCCGGCCATGGTCGATCACGAGCCGAAAGGCGGCGGGGCCCCGCTCGCGGTGTTCGAATCCGGCGCCATGCTGGTCTATCTGGCGGAAAAGACCGGCAAGTTCCTCGCCGCCGATGGTCCCGCCCGTTACGACGCGCTGCAGTGGGTTTTCTGGCAGATGGGCGGGCTCGGGCCGATGTCCGGGCAGAACAATCACTTCAAGAACTATGCGGTCGACAAGCTGCCCTACGCGATCGAGCGCTATCTCAAGGAAACTAACCGCCTCTACGGCGTGCTCAACAAGCGGCTCGCCGATCGCGAATTCATCGCCGGTGCGTATTCGATCGCCGACATGGCCTCGTATCCCTGGATCGTGCCATGGGAGCGGCAAGGCCAGAACATCGACGACTTCCCGCACCTGAAGCGGTGGCTGCAGACGATCGGCGAGCGGCCGGCGACCAAGCGCGCCTACGAGCTGGCGAAAGAGGTCAACCCGAATCCGGGCGGCATCCGCACCGAGGAGGAGCGCCGCATCCTGTTCGGGCAGACCGCGGAGTCGGTGGCGGCGGCGGCAGCCGCCGCGCGCTAGGCGGTGGGCGGACGGCTGCCCGGGATCGCGGCGTGGGTATTCGAGGCGTACGGGACACTATTCGACTACGGCTTGGCGGCCACCTCCTGCCGTGACGTGCTGGGCGCCGCACCCTGCACGGGGCGCACGCGCCGTTCCGGCTGGTAACCGGCGACGCCTCGATCATGCGCTGGAGACGCCCGCCACGGGCGTAGGCGCCTCCGCGTCGGCTCTGTTGACCCGGCGGCGCGGCGGCCTCTAAGAAGCATCCACGCCGAAGCGGCCGCCAGACGCCGCGCGCAACATAAGCATGCGGGAGGATTTTGCATGGATCGTCGAAGCTTCATTGCGGGCTCGACTGCGGCGGCCGCGCTGCTGAGCACGCGCGCGGCGCTGGCGCAGGAGGCCTATCCGTCGCGGCCGATCACGATCATCAATCCGTTTCCCCCGGGCGGCGCCGCCGACGTGGTGATGCGCCCGCTGGCGGCCGTGATGGAGACGATCCTCAAGCAGCCGGTGGTGATCGACACCAAGGCCGGGGCCGCCGGCGCCGTGGGCGCGCAGTTCGGCGCCAACGCCAAGCCGGACGGCTATACGCTGCTCTCGCATATCACCTCGATCTCCGGCTTCGCCGAGGTCGACCGGCTGTTCGGCCGCCAACCCAAGTTCACCAGCGCCGATTTTATACCGCTGGCGCGGCTGGTCGCCGACCCGTGCGTGCTGATCGTCAACGACCAGCAGCCGCACAAGACGCTGCAGGAGTTCGTCGACGACGCCAAGAAGCGGCCCGACGGCATCATCTATTCCTCGTCCGGCCTTTACGGCGCGCTGCATATCCCGATGGCTTTGTTCCTCAAGGCCGCCGACCTGAAGCTGCGGCACCTGCCGACCACCGGCGGCGGCCCGGCGCTGACCGCGCTGTTGGGCAACAATTCGCAGGTGCTGGTCTCCTCGGTGTCGGCCTGCAACGCCCAGATGAAGGCCGGCAAGGCGCGGGCGCTGGCGCTGTTCGGCGCGCAGCGGCTGAAGTCGCTGCCCGACGTGCCGACGATGAAGGAGCTCGGCTATGACGTCGAATACTACCTGTGGGTCGGCATGTTCGCTCCCAAGGGCACTCCCGACCCGGTCGTCACCACGGTGCGCAAGAGCCTCGACGAGGCGGCGCACAGCGAGCCGTTCAAGACCGCGCTGACCAATCTCGGCCAGGAGCTCGCCTATCTGGACCAGCCGGCGTTCCGGGAATTCTGGGAGACCGACCAGAAGCGGATCGAGGACGCGGTCCGCGCCATCGGCCGCGTGCAGGGCTGAGGCAACGCCCGCCTTCCGACAACACAGATATAGTCGACAGGAGAGAGACCCCATGGATAGACGCAGCTTCGTGGTCGGGATGGCCGCGTCGGCCGGGGCCGTCTGGACGCACGGGGCGGCGGCGCAGGATGCCTATCCGTCGCGGCCGATCACCATCATCAATGCGTTTCCGCCGGGCGGCGCCAACGACATCGTGACGCGGCCGTTCGCCGCCTCGCTCGAGCCGCTGCTCAAGCAGCCTGTCATCGTCGAGACCAAGGCCGGCGCCGGCGGCCAGGTGGGCGCGCAGGTCGCTGCCAGCGCCAAGCCGGACGGGTACTCGCTGCTGTCGCACAACAACGGAATCTCCGGCTACGCCGAGGTGGACAAGCTGTTCGGCCGGCAGCCGAAGACCACGCGCGCCGATTTCATTCCACTGGCGCGGCTGACCGCCGATCCGGTCGCGCTCATCGTCAACGATGAGCAGCCCTACAAGACGCTGAAGGACTTCCAGGAGGACGCCAAGAAGCGCCCGGAAGCGATCCTCTACAGCTCCGGCGGCCTCTACGGCGCGACCCATCTGCCGATGGCGCTGGTCGAGAAGGCGCTCGGGCTGGCAAAACTTCGTCACCTGCCGACCAACGGCGGCGGCCCGGCGATCACCGCGGTGCTCGGTAACAATGCGCAGGCGACCACGCAGTCGGTGTCGGCCTCGATCCAGCACATCCGCGCCGGCAAGCTGCGCGCCATCGCGCTCCTTGGCGGCACCCGTTCGCGGCTGCTTCCGGACGTGCCGACGATGAAGGAGCTCGGCTTCGACGTCGAATATTACCTGTGGGTCGGCTTGTTCGCACCGAAGGGCACGCCCCCGGCGGTGCTCTCGACGCTGAGCGCCGCCATGGGCCAGGCGGCGGCGACCGAGCAGTTCAAGAACGCCGTCACCAATATCGGCCTGGAGGTCGGCTTCCAGAACGCCGCCGACTTCGCCAAGTTCTGGGAGGCCGACGCGGCCCGCGCCGAAGAGGCGGTGCAGCTGATCGGCCGCGTGCAGGGATGACCCTGCGCGCGGACCATGTGGCCGGAGCGGCGTTCGTGCTGTTCGGCGTCGCCGTCTTCGCGCTGAGCGGCGACCTGCCGACCGGGCAACTGTCGATGCCCGGCTCCGGCTTCATGCCCAAGATCATCGCCGCCGTGCTGGTCCTGTTCGGCGCCGTGCTGGTGTTGCGGGCACGCGAGAGCCAGCCCTTCGCCGCACTCGACTGGAGCGACCTGCGCCATGCCGGTCCGGTGGTGGCACTCACCGCGCTCGCGACCGCGCTCTACACGGTTGCGGGCTTTGCGCTGTCGGTGGCGGCGCTGCTGTTCCTGCTGCTGGTGCTGATCGAGCGCAAGCCGCTGCTGCCGGCGGCGCTCTACAGCGTGGCGGTGACGGTGCTCGCGCACGAACTGTTCGCGCGCGTGCTGAAGTCGCCGCTGCCGACCGGCCCGTTCGGCTACTAGCAGCGAGCCCGCCCCCATGCCGGAAACGCTGCAAAACCTCCTCCTCGGGTTCTCGGTCGCGGTGCAGCCGGACAATCTCTGGTACGCCTTCATCGGCTGCCTGGTCGGCACGCTGGTCGGCGTGCTGCCCGGCATCGGCCCGCTGTCGGGCATCAGCATCCTGTTGCCGATCACCTTCGGGCTCAACGCCACGCAGGCCGTGATCATGCTGGCCGGCATCTATTACGGCTCGCAATACGGCGGCTCCACCACCTCGATCCTGATGCGCATACCCGGCGAAGCGTCCTCGGTGATGACCTGCATCGACGGCTACGCGATGGCGCGGCGCGGCCGCGCCGGCGCGGCGCTCACCATCGCGGCGGTCGGCTCCTTCGTCGCCGGCACGTTCGGCCTGCTCGTGCTGACGCTGATCGCGCCGCCACTGGCGACACTGGCGTTGAAGTTCGGTCCGCCGGAATACACCGCGCTGCTGGTGCTCGGCCTGATCTTCCTCGGCTACATGTCGTCGACATCGCTGGTGCGCACGCTGGTGATGGCCTGCCTCGGACTGCTGCTCGGGATGGTCGGTATCGACAGCATGACCGGCCACTTCCGCTACAGCTTCGACCTCAAGGAACTGGGCGACGGGGTCGGCATCGTGCCGGTCGCGGTCGGCCTGTTCGGGCTCGGCGAGATCCTCGCCACCCCGAGCCACAGCGTCACCGGCGAGATCATCCGCCCCAAGCTGCGCGAGCTGTTGCCGACCGCGCAGGAATGGCGCGAGGCGGCGATGCCGATCGCGCGCGGCTCCGTGCTCGGATTCATCATCGGCATCATTCCGGGCTCGGCGCACATCATTTCGAGCTTTCTGTCGTATGCGCTGGAGCGCAAGCTCTCGAAGCGGCCGCAGGACTTCGGCAACGGTGCGGTGGCGGGCGTCGCCGGACCGGAATCTGCCAACAATGCCGCTTCCACCGGCGCATTCGTGCCGATGCTGTCGCTCGGCCTGCCGACCGGTCCGATCACCGCCGTGCTGATCGGCGCGCTGATGGTGCACGGCGTCGCCGCCGGGCCGGCGCTGATCAGCGAGCATCCCAAGGTGTTCTGGGGCTTCGTCGCCTCGATGTATGTCGGCAACGTGATGCTGCTGCTGCTCAACCTGCCGCTGGTCGGCCTGTTCGTCAGCGTGCTGCGCATTCCCTACGCCTACCTCTATCCGCTGATCATCATGTTCTGCATCATCGGCGT
>DASWSO010000835.1:0-2002 GCA_036402635.1 Xanthobacteraceae bacterium | reverse complement strand
CCACGTTCGCCCTTCGCTGACAGCACCACCTTCCCCAGTCCTTCCCCGCAAGGAGCGAGAGAGCCGACTGCCCGAGGCGTTGCAGCGGGCGCCAAGCTGACGCCTGAGATGCTTGCCGCGGCCATCGCGGCGGGGGCCTCCGCGCAGAAGATCGACCGCGCTAAATACGTCACCGTCAGCGATCTCGCAGTGCTCGACCTCTGGATCCAGAAGGCGGTCGCGCAGGGCTACGTCGCGATCGACATCGTCACCACCTCGCCGGACCCGATGATCGCGGAGATCGTCGGCGTGTCGCTCGCGCTCGCTGCCAACGAAGCGTGCTACATCCCGCTCAGCCACCGCGCCGCCAACGATCTCTTGGCCGGCGGCGGCCTGGCGCCGCAGCAGATTTCCGAGCGCGAGGCGCTGGCCGCGCTCAAGGCTCTGTTCGAATCGCGCGGCGTGCTGAAGATCGGCCACGACCTCAAGCCCGACTTTCTAGTGCTGGCGCGGCACGACATCGCCGTGAACGCGTTCGACGATGTGCTGCTGATGTCCTACGTGGTCGACGCCGGCCGCGGCGGCCATTCGCTCGACGAGCTTGCGTCGCGCCTGCTCACGCATACGCCGCTCGGCCTCGCCGAGATCGTCGGCAAGGGACGCGACCGCGTGCCGTTCGAGACTGTCGAGGTGGTGCGCGCATGCCCTTACTGCGCCGAGCTTCCCGACGTCACGCTGCGGCTCTGGCGCATCCTGAAGGCGCGGCTGGTGGCCGAGCGCATGACTACCGTCTATGAGACGCTGGAGCGTCCGCTGGTGCCGGTGCTGATGCGCATGGAGCGCTGCGGCATCTCGATCGACCGCGCCATGCTGGCGCGGCTCTCCGGCGACTTCGCGCAGATCATGGCGCGGGCCGAGGATGAGATCGCGGTACTTGCCGGCGAGCGCTTCAACCTCGGCAGCCCGAAGCAGCTCGGTGACATCCTGTTCGGCAAGCTCGGCCTGCCGGGCGCGAACAAGACGCCGACCGGCGCCTGGTCGACCCGCGCCAACGTGCTGGAAGACCTGGCCGAGCAGGGCCACGAGCTTCCGAACCGGATTCTGGAATGGCGGCAGGTCTCCAAGCTGAAGTCGACCTACACCGACGCCCTGCCCTCCTATCTCAATCCCGACACCGGCCGCGTGCACACCTCCTACGCGCTCGCCGCCACCACGACCGGGCGGCTGTCGTCGTCCGAGCCGAACCTGCAGAACATCCCGATCCGCACCGAGGAAGGCCGCAAGATCCGCAAGGCGTTCGTGGCGCCGGCCGGCTACAAACTCGCCTCCGCCGACTATTCGCAGATCGAGTTGCGGCTGCTCGCCGAGATCGCCGACGTGCCGGCGCTGCGGCAGGCGTTCCAGGACGGCACCGACATCCACGCGCTCACCGCCTCCGAGATGTTCGGCGTGCCGGTCGCCGGCATGCCGGCCGACGTGCGCCGCCGCGCCAAGGCAATCAACTTCGGCATCATCTACGGCATCTCGTCGTTCGGACTCGCCAACCAGCTCGGCATCGGCCGCGAGGAAGCGGGCACCTATATCAAGAAATACTTCGAGCGCTTCCCTGGCATCCGCGACTACATGGAGGCGACCAAGGCGTTCTGCCGCGAGCACGGCTACGTCACCACGCTGCTCGGCCGCCGGATGTATTATCCGGACATCCGCGCCAAAAACCCCTCCCTGCGGTCTTTCAACGAGCGCGCCGCCATCAATGCGCGGCTGCAGGGCACTGCCGCCGACATCATCCGCCGCGCCATGATCCGCATCGATCCGGCGCTGGCCGATGCCGGCCTCACCGGCCGCATGCTGCTGCAGGTGCACGACGAACTGGTGTTCGAGGTGCCGGAGGCGGAGGTCGCTGCCACGCTGCCGGTGGTGAAACGGGTGATGGAGAACGCGCCGATGCCGGCGCTCAGCCTGCACGTGCCGCTGCAGGTGGATGCCCGCGCCGCCGCCAACTGGGACGAGGCGCACTGATAAG
>DASWSO010000834.1:0-2557 GCA_036402635.1 Xanthobacteraceae bacterium | reverse complement strand
AAAAAAGGCACGCCCACCATGGGTGGCCTGATGATCCTGCTGGGCTTGCTGGTTTCGACGCTGGTCTGGGGCAATCTTTCCAACGCCTATGTGTGGATCGTGCTCGGGGTGACTCTCTGTTTCGGAGCGGTCGGCTTTTATGACGACTATCTCAAAGTCACCAAGCAGACGCATGCCGGCGTTTCCGGCCGCCTGCGGCTTGGCATCGAGGTCCTGATCGCGGCGGCTGCCTGTTACGCCATCTCGCAGCTCGGCCGGCCGCCGTTTTCTACCTCGCTGACATTGCCATTTTTCAAAGAAGTCATTGTCAACCTGGGTTGGTTCTTCGTCCTGTTTGGCTCTTTCATCATCGTAGGCGCCGGGAATGCGGTTAATCTGACCGACGGTCTCGACGGCTTGGCGATCGTGCCGGTGATGACCTCGGCCTTCTGCTTCGGGGCGATTTCCTATCTGGCCGGCAACGCCGTATTCGCCGAATATCTGCAGATCCATTACGTGCCAGGAACCGGCGAACTTGCGGTGTTGTGCGGCGCCGTGCTGGGTGCCGGTTTGGGCTTTCTTTGGTTCAATGCCCCGCCGGCCTCGATCTTCATGGGCGATACCGGCTCGCTCGCGCTCGGCGGCATGCTCGGCTCGATCGCGGTCGCCGCCAAGCACGAGATCACACTTGCGATCATCGGCGGCCTGTTCGTGCTGGAAGCCGTGTCGGTGATCGTTCAGGTGACGTCCTTCAAGCTGACCGGCAAGCGCGTGTTCAAGATGGCGCCGTTGCATCATCACTTCGAGAAGCTCGGCTGGACTGAGCCGCAGATCGTGATCCGGTTCTGGATTATCGCGGTCGTGCTGGCGTTGGCCGGACTATCGACGCTGAAGTTGCGGTGATCCGGTGATCGCGGTCACTGGTTTCCTCGGCAAGCGCGTGGCGGTGTTCGGCCTCGGCGGCTCCGGACTTGCCACCTGCGCCGCGCTCATCGCCGGCGGCGCGCAAGTCATAGCCGCGGACGACGATGCGAAGAAAATGGCGGCGGCCGCGACACTCGGCGCCGAGACCGCGGACCTGCGGCAGATTGATTGGTGCAACATTGCGGCCCTGGTGCTGACACCGGGGGTGCCGCTAACCCATCCGGCGCCGCATTGGGCGGTCGGGCTCGCCGGCGCCGCCGGCGTGGAGGTGATCGGCGATATCGAACTTTTTTGCCGGGAGCGGCGCCGGCTTGCGCCGAACTCCCCCTTCGCCGCCATTACCGGCACCAATGGCAAATCCACCACCACGGCCCTGATCGCGCATCTGCTCAACACTGCCGGGCGCTCCGCCGAAATGGGAGGCAATATCGGCACCGCCATTCTTACGCTGTCGCCCCCGCAGACCGGGCATGCGCATGTGGTCGAATGTTCGTCCTATCAGATCGATCTCGCGCCCTCGCTCGATCCGCTGGTGGGCGTGCTGCTCAATGTCAGCGAGGACCACCTGGACCGCCACGGAACGCTGGAACATTACGCCGCCGTGAAGGAGCGGCTGGTGAGCAATGTGCAGCCGGACGGAACGGCGATCGTCGGAGTCGACGACCCTTGGTGCCAGGCGGTGGCCGACCGGCTGGAGCGCCGCGGCGCGCCGCTCGTCCGAGTGTCGGTGCGGCGGTCATTGCCCGATGGCCTTTACGTCGAGGCCGATCGCGTGATGCGCGCGAGCGGCGGTAAGGCGGACGCGGTCGCGCATCTCGGCGGAATCGGATCGCTGCGCGGCGTGCATAATGCGCAAAACGCCGCCTGCGCGACCGGCGCGGCGCTGGCGCTCGGCCTCGATCCGGAAGCCATTCAGCAAGGATTGCGTTCTTTTCCTGGTCTCGCGCATCGCATGCAGCAGGTCGGTCGCATCGGATCCGTGCTCTTCGTCAACGATTCGAAGGGCACCAATGCCGATGCCACGGCGCGCGCGCTCGCCTGCTTCGGCGATATTTACTGGATCGCCGGCGGCAAGGCGAAAACCGGCGGAATCGGTTCGTTGGCGCCGTACTTTCCACGCATCCGCAAGGCTTATCTTATCGGCGAGGCAGCGTCCGAGTTCGCCGCCACGCTCGAAGGGGCGGCCGAGCATGAGATCGTCGGCACGCTTGATCGCGCGGTCGAACGTGCGGCGCGCGACGCCGCCAATTCAGACGCTCGGGAACCGGTGGTGCTGCTGTCGCCAGCCTGTGCGTCGTTCGACCAGTATCGCAATTTCGAAGTGCGCGGGGCGGCGTTCCAGGATCTCGTGATGGGGCTCGCAGGCGTGCAGCCGGTTTCCACATAAGCGGGCGCTGCGAAATTCACGCCTGGGTTAATCGTCCGTAAACCATAGAAGGGCAGGACTGGGTGCGCCATATCGGGGAGCGGCCATGGTCTCGCGCGTAGAACGCACGCCTTTCGGCGAGTGGTGGTGGACGGTTGACAAGCTGATGCTGGCGGCGCTCGGCGGGCTGATGCTGGGCGGCATCGTGCTCTCGCTCGCTGCAAGTCCGCCGGTGGCGGCGCGCATCGGACTGGACCCCTTCCACTTCGTCAACCGGCATATTCTTTA
>DASWSO010000833.1:0-7986 GCA_036402635.1 Xanthobacteraceae bacterium | reverse complement strand
TCGTCTTTCGGCGGGCCCGGGCGAGCATGCGCTCGACATGCGCGATCGGGGTCTCCGGCAGGATACCGTGGCCGAGGTTGAAGATATGCGGGCGGTCCGCGTAGCTTGCGAGCACCGTATCGACCGCCCGATCAAGTGCCTCGCCACCCGCAAGCAGCGCCAGCGGATCCAGGTTACCCTGCACCGCAAAGCCCGCCGGCAAGGCTCGGGACACCGCCGTCCTGTCCACCATCCAATCGAGACTGACGGCATCCACCGGCACAGCGGACGCGTAGGCCGGCAGCGCAGTCCCGGCGCCGCGCGGAAATCCGATGATCTTTGCATCCAGCACTTTCGCCCGCACGGCGGCGACGATTCGCCGGGCCGGGTCGATACACCAGCGCGCGAACTCGGCGGGCGGCAGCACGCCTGACCAGGTGTCGAACAACTGAACCGCGTCGGCACCGGCCTGCAGCTGACGGACCAGATATTCGACCGACGCTGAGACCAGAACGTCTATCAGCCGGGCGAACGCTTCCGGCTCCCGGTAGGCGAAAAGCCGTGCCGGCGCCTGGTCCGGCGTACCGCGGCCCGCAATCATGTAGGTCGCCACCGTCCACGGTGCGCCACAGAACCCGAGCAACGCGACGGCGGGAGGCAGTTCCCGCTTCACCAGACGGATCGTCTCGTAGACCGGTGAGAGCGCGTCCTGATCAGCGGCTTCCGGCAGTACGGCGATCTGCTCGGCAGCCAGCGGCTCGAGCCGGGGCCCCTCGCCCACTTCGAACGTCACGCGTCGCCCCAGCGCATACGGGACGACCAGGATGTCGGAGAACAAAATCGCTGCGTCGAACCCGAACCGGCGGATCGGTTGCAGCGTTACCTCGGCGGCCAATTCCGGCGTGAAGCAGAGGTCGAGGAAGCTCCCGGCGCGGGCACGCAGCTCCCGGTATTCGGGAAGGTAGCGTCCGGCTTGGCGCATCATCCAGACCGGAGGAACTTTCTGGCGCTCGCCCATCAGCACGTCGAGCACCGGCTTACGGAGGTCCAAGCGATGCACACCGCTTCCCTTCAATATAAGTCAGCTAAGATTCTTAGTTCTTTAGAGTCTTAGCCGTTGATTAGACTCACAACGTGCTTTCAACAATTGCTCCACACCCGTCTGCTCGATACCCGCAATTCACACCGCGATGACCTCGGCCTCGAAAATCCCGGAAACGGGTGCGCCGCTGGACGAAACCGAATGATGCCGTTCGCTTCTGTCCCCTGTCTTCGCGTTTAGGCGCATCGCTGTCGTGGCGCTTCCCGTTCGGCAGCGATGTGGACGAATCCGGCTGTCCGCGGCCACGGACCCTTGCCTGACCGCCACAGGCGTGGCCTTCTCCCTCGTCATACACGGTTATCCACGCCGCTAATGCCAGATCGCAACGAACGTTTTTTCCACCTGCACTTGGTGTCGGACTCGACCGGCGAGACGCTGATCACCGTCGCGCGGGCCGCAGCCGCGCAGTACGAGCAGGTCTTCGCGGTCGAGCACGTCTATCCGTTGGTGCGCAGCCCGAAACAGCTCGAGCGGGTCATCGACCAGATAGAGGAGTCGCCCGGAATTGTTCTCTACACGCTGCTGGAGCCTGGGCTGACCGACCGACTGGAGGGGAAATGCCAGGAGCTCGGGGTGCCGTGCTTGTCAGTGCTCGCGCCCGTGTTGCGGCTGCTGCAGAGCTACCTGGGCGCCGCGACGGCGCCTCGGGTGGGTGCTCAGCACACGCTGAACGCCGAGTATTTCAAGCGGATCGACGCGCTCAACTACACCATGTTGCACGACGACGGGCAGCACACCGACGATCTGGAGAGCGCTGAAATCGTTCTGACCGGCGTGTCGCGGACGTCAAAGACGCCGACCTCGATCTATCTGGCCAATCGTGGCGTGAAGACCGCCAATGTGCCGCTGGTGCTTGGTATGGCGGTGCCGCCGCACCTCTTGAAGCTTCAGAAACCGCTGGTGGTCGGTCTGTTCGCCAGTCCGGAGCGGATCGTGCAAATCCGGCAAAACCGGTTGCTCAGCCTGCAGGCCAGCCAGGATGACGCTTACGTCGACAAACAATCGGTCGCCGAGGAGGTCGCGTTTTCGCGCCGGCTCTGCGCGCGTCACAACTGGCCAAGCATTGATGTGACGCGGCGCTCGATCGAGGAGACTGCCGCGGCCGTCATGGCCCTGCTGGCGGAACGGCGCCGGCAATCGGTGGCGTGAGAGTGACGTTCTGGCTTGCAGATCGGCCGCTCGTGCTCGCCTCCGCGAGCCAGATCCGCCGCAACATCCTGGAGGCTGCCGGGATACCGTTGGAACTGCGGCCGGCGGACATCGACGAGCGCGCGGTCGAGCAACAGGCAGGTTCCGTCTCACCGGTGGCCGTCGCGGCGCTGCTGGCGGATGCGAAGGCCGCTTCGGTCACGGCCAGTCTTCCCGGCCGTATCGTGGTGGGAGCCGACCAGACCTTGGCGCTCGGCAGCCAGCGATTCACCAAGCCGGCCGATCGTGACCGGGCAAGGGAGCAACTGACGGAGTTGCGTGGCCGGAGCCATGAGTTGCACTCGGCGGTCGCGGTCTATCGCGACGGCGTGGCCGTGTTTCAGCACCTTGAGACCGCGCGCCTGCGGATGCGCCAGTTCTCGGATGCCTTCATGGAGACGTATCTCGACGAGGTTGGGCCGGCCGCGTATTCGAGCGTAGGAGGCTACCAGCTCGAAGGTGCAGGGATTCATCTCTTCGACCGGATCGAGGGAGACTACTTCACCATCCTGGGACTGCCGCTGCTGCCATTGCTAAGGTTCTTCCGTGAAGCTGGCTTCACCGTTTCCTGAGCTGGGCTGTGCCCGATGCTGATCCTGGGCCTGACCGGGTCAATTGGCATGGGCAAGTCTGCCACCGCCGCAATGTTCGCGGCTGAAGGAATCCCGGTGCACGAGGCCGACCGCGTGGTCCATCTCCTGTACGAGGGCGTCGCCGTCGCCCCGGTCGAGCAGGCGTTTCCGGGCACGACCGTCGGCGGCAAGGTCGATCGCGAGCGCCTTGCCCGGGCCGTGCTCGACGACCCAGCCGCGTTGCGGCGGCTGGAGGCGCTGGTGCATCCGTTGGTGCGCGAGGCCGAGCAAAGCTTCCTGCAATCGACCCGGGCGGCGGGCGCCCGCATGGCCGTGCTGGACATTCCGCTTTTATTCGAAACCGGCGGCGAGCAGCGCGTCCACGCCGTCGTGGTCGTATCGGCGTCGGCGGCGCTGCAGCGCCAGCGGGTGCTCGCCCGCGCCGGCATGACGGAGGCCAAGTACCAGGCCATCCTCGCCAAGCAGCTGCCCGACGCCGAGAAGCGTCGCCGGGCGCATTTCGTGGTGGATACGTCGCGCGGGTTCGATTCCGCCCGCACCCAGGTTCGTGGCATTGTGCGCGCCGTTGCGGTGATTCCCGGACGAACAACACCGCCGTGAAGCATTGCGAGCCGAATGCGCGAGATCGTGCTGGATACGGAGACCACCGGGCTCGATCCCTACCAGGGACATCGGGTGGTCGAGATCGGCTGCGTCGAGCTGGAGAACCGCTTTCCGACCGGCCGCACGTTCCACTGCTATCTCGACCCTGAGCGCGACATGCCGGCCGAGGCGTTCTCGGTGCATGGCCTTTCCAGCGACTTCCTCAAGGGTAAGCCGGTTTTCTCCGATCTCGCGGACGAGCTGCTGGCCTTTCTCGAAGACGCCCCGCTCGTCATCCACAATGCCGGCTTCGATGTCGCCTTCCTGAATGCCGAGCTGGAGCGTGCGCGCCGGCGGCCGCTCGCGCGCGAGCGGCTGGTCGACACGCTGCTGCTGGCCCGGCGCAAGCATCCGGGCGGGTCAAACCGCCTGGACGACCTGTGTACGCGGTACGGCATCGACAACTCGCGGCGGACGAAGCACGGCGCGCTGCTCGATGCGGAGATCCTCGCAGAAGTCTATCTGGAGCTGATTGGAGCCCGGCAGGCGCAGCTCGGGCTTGGCGAGGCGGCGGAAGCCCCGGGTGCGATCGGCCGGATCGAGATCACGATCCGCGCGCGGCCGGTGCCGCTCGCCCCGCGCATCACGGCGGCCGAGAGCACCGCCCATTTCATGTTCGTGCAAACGCTGGGCGCGGAAGCGATCTGGCGCGACTATCAGCCCCAGCCTGAAGCGGCAGCAGCCTCGGCTGCCTAAAACTTCAGCTCACTGCGGGTGTGGCCGCCTGGTTCTGCAGCTCGGTCATCCGCTGCCGATAAAGCGCCACGAAATCCACCGGGTCGATCAGCAGCGGCGGGAAGCCGCCATTGCGGACCACGGTCGCGATCACCTCCCGCGCGAACGGGAACAGCAGCCGCGGGCATTCGATCAGGATCACCGGCTGGACCTGGTCCTGCGGCAGGTTCTGGATGCGGAAAATACCCGCGTAAACCAGGTCGAAGCTGAACAGCACGTTGCCGCCGCTCTCGGCCTTGCCCTCCAGCTTGAGCTCGACCTCGAAGTCGGTGTCGGCCACCGGCTTGGCATTGACGTTGATCTGGATGTTGATGGTCGGAGGCTGCTGGCCCGGGGTCAGCGAGCGCGGCGCGTTCGGATTCTCGAACGACAGGTCCTTGATGTACTGGGCCAGGACGTTGAGCTGCGGGGGCTTCGCATCCGCCGGCCCGCCATTGGTCGTGTTGGCCATTCTGCTCCCTCCGGCCGCTGCCGCAGCTCGTTTTGAAATCGCGGTGTGGCTAACATACGGTGCCGGGCGCGACAAGCGATCCGGCTTGCTGCTGGCGTCTCGTGATGGGGAGCCCCGGAAGGTTGGCGCCACGGGCGGGATCGTTTAAACTGCCAGGAAAGCTACGACGCATGGTCCCACAGGCTTGGCCCTGGACCTGGCAGGCTTCGTGCCTAAATATCAGTGGCGCACCGGCTCGCATCCGCCGGAAATCAATGCACCGATCCGGTGTGACCTCGCCGGACGGCCGCCCCGAGAGCAAGCAAGACGTGTTCGATATCTACACAATCATCTTTCTTGCGCTCGCAGTATTCATCTTCCTGCGCCTGCGCAGTGTGCTGGGACAGCGGACCGGCCGCGAGCGTCCGCCCTACGATTCGGTCGCATCGCGCGAGCCGCTCCGCTCGCCCGCCACCGACAAAGTGGTCGCACTGCCGGCGCGCAATGTGGAAGGCGCAGCGAAGCCTGGCGAGGGTGACAGGCCCGAAGCGCCATACCGCTGGCAGGGTGTCGCCGAACCGGACTCTCCGGTTGCGCAGGGTCTGGACGCTATCAAGGCGGCCGATCCGAACTTCGATCCCAAGCACTTCCTCGCCGGCGCCCGCCAGGCCTACGAGATGATCGTCACGGCCTTCGCCGAGGGGGATCGGCGCGCGCTCAAGAACCTGCTGTCGCGGGACGTGTACGAGGGATTCGAAACCGCCATTCGCGAGCGCGAGGCCAAGGGCGAGACGGTCGAGACCAAGTTCGTCGCGATGGATCGCGCCGATATCATCGGCGCCGAAATGAAGGGTCGCACCGCGCAAGTCACGGTGCGTTTCGTTTCGCAACTGATCTCGGTCACCCGCGACCGCAACGGTACCGTCGTCGACGGTTCGCCGGAGAAGGTCACCGACGTCACCGACGTGTGGACCTTCGCGCGCGATCTCTCCTCCCGCGACCCCAACTGGAAGCTCGTTGCCACCGAAGCAGGGTCCTGAAAGCCGGGCCGTTTGGTGGTATCCGGCGGTCGCATGCTCCGGCCGGTCCTCCTCTCCTTTCTGCTCCTGACCTGCATCGATGCAGCGGCGGAGACGCGCGGTTTTTCCCTCGCCGATGCACAGCTCGAGCCGCTCTCGTGGCAGCAGCTGGACGGCTGGGCGGCAGACGATCATGCGGCTGCGCTACGCATCTTCGTCAGGTCCTGCCGCGCCGCTGCCGGCCGGAAGAGCCGCTCGCCCACCGATGTTCGTACGCTCGACGCGGCGCTGCTGCGGGTTTGCCGCGGCGCTGCGGCGGCGAGTCCGCCCCGTGCCCGTGCATTCTTCGAGCGCCACTTCCGGCCGATGCATATCGCCAGACTGGGTGAGAGCCAGGGCTTCCTCACCGGCTACTACGAGCCGGTGGTGGAGGGCTCCCGCACGCGCACGGCGGAATTCAACGTGCCGGTCTATGGTCGCCCGCTCGACCTGGTCTCGATGGCGCCGGCGGAGGATTCCAACTTCTCCAACAAAGGCGCGGTCTACCGCCGCGACGGCACCGGCGCGCTGGTGCCGTATTTTGACCGCGCCGCCATCGAGGACGGTGCGCTGGAGGGCCGCGGCCTGGAGATTTGCTGGCTGAAGGACCCGATCGACGCGTTCTTCATGCAGATTCAGGGCTCCGCCCGCGTCCGGCTGCAGGACGGCTCGGTGCTCCGGCTGAACTATGCCGCGCACAACGGCTATCCCTACACGCCGGTCGGGCGCATCCTGATCGACCAGGGTCAGGTGCCGCGGGAAGAAATGTCGATGGACCGCATCCGCCAGTGGATGCAGGGGAATCCGGCCGGGACCAAGGAGCTGCGGCGGCAGAACCGCTCGTTTGTGTTCTTCCACGAGGCCAAGCTGAAGGCGGACGAGGAGGCGATCGGCGGCCAGGGCATTCCGCTCGCCGCCGGCCGCTCGATCGCGGTCGACCGTAAGCTGCACGCCTACGGCACGCCGTTCTGGATCGAGGCCGAACTGCCGCTGAACGCCACGCAGAGCACCGACCGCTTCCGCCGCCTGCTGATCGCGCAGGACACCGGCTCGGCGATTGTGGGGCCGGCCCGCGCCGACATCTACTTCGGCGCCGGCCTCGAAGCAGGGACCGTCTCCGGCCGCATCCGCCACCCGGGGCGCTTTATCATGTTGATCCCGAACACGATTCGGCTTGGCATCACGGTCAAGCGGGTGCCATCGCCGCGGCCGCGGCCATGAGCGATTCCGGTTCAATTCGGCTGCGCCGGCGCACCCGGGTCCTCACCGCCGAGGAACGCGCGCTGTGGAAAGCGGCGACGCAATCGGTGGCACCGCTCGGCGCCGCCGCCCCGGCTCCGGCCGAGCCCACCGCTCCGGCTCCACCGCCCAATGCGGTGACCGTGGCCGCACCGGTTGCCGCCATTCCGAGGCCCGCCGCCACCTCGCCACCGGCGCTCTCCCCGCTCGGCCGGCGTGCCCGTTCGCGGCTTGTGCGCGGACGCGACGCGATCGATTCTCGCCTGGATTTACATGGCCTTACGCAACAGCGGGCGCACGGCGCGCTGCTCCGGTTCCTGCGCCGGGCGCAGGGCGAGAACGCCAAGCTGGTGCTGGTGATCACCGGCAAAGGCGCGCGGCCTCAGGGCGATCATACCGGCGAGCGCGGCGTGCTGCGGCGGTTGGTGCCGCAGTGGCTGGAGCTGCCGGAATTCCGCGCCTATGTGGTCGGCTTCGAGCCGGCCCATATCGCCCACGGCGGTGAAGGCGCGCTGTACGTGCGGCTACGCCGCTCGCGGGAAGCCCCCTGAGGGTGGCCCGGAACAAGCCCGACCAACCGGAAGAACACGAGATCGCACGGCGAGAACAGCCCATCGTCGGCTGTTCCGCCGCCGTTCTGCTTGCGCGGGCGCAAACCGCTGTCGGTTTACAGAATGAAGCGGCTGAGATCGGCGTTCTTGGCGAGGTCGCCGATGTGGTGCTGCACATAGGCGGCGTCGATCGTCACGCTCTCGCCGGAACGGTCGGAGGCGGAGAAGGAGATCTCGTCCAGCACCCGCTCGATCACGGTCGAGAGCCGGCGCGCCCCGATATTCTCGACATTGGAGTTCACTTCTACGGCGATGTCGGCGATCGCGTCGATGGCGTCGTCGGTGAAATTCAGCGTCACCCCCTCGGTCGCCAGCAGCGCCACCGTCTGCTTGATCAGCGAGGCCTCGGTCTCGGTCAGGATGCGGCGGAAGTCGTCGCGCGTGAGCGGCCGCAGCTCCACCCGGATCG
>DASWSO010000832.1:0-3511 GCA_036402635.1 Xanthobacteraceae bacterium | reverse complement strand
GCGCGCCACCGTGTTCAACCGCGACCCGGCCGCGCAGGCGCACCGCTTCGAGGCGCAGGGCTTCAAGTACCTGCACCTGGTCGATCTCGACGGCGCCTTCGCCGGCAAGCCGATGAACGCCGGCGCGGTCGAGCGCATTCTGGAGACCGTCAGCGTGCCGGTGCAGCTCGGCGGCGGCATCCGCGACATGGCGACCGTGGAGGGGTGGCTCGAAAAAGGGGTCACCCGCGTCATCATCGGCACCGCGGCGGTGCGCGATCCGGCGTTCGTGAAGCACGCCGCGCATGAATATCCCGGACGCGTCGCGGTCGGGCTCGACGCGCGCGACGGCAAGGTCGCGGTGCAGGGCTGGTCGGAGATTTCCGAGCTGACGGTGCTCGAGATCGCGCGCCGGTTCGAGGACGCCGGCGTCTCCGCCATCATCTACACTGACATCGCGCGCGACGGCTTGCTGAAAGGGCTCAACCTCGACGCCACCGTCGCGCTCGCCGACGCGGTGTCGATCCCGGTGATCGCCTCGGGCGGGCTTGCGTCGCTCGCCGACATCCGCGCGCTGCTGGCGCCGCGCGCCAAGAAGCTCGGCGGCGCCATCGCGGGCCGCGCGCTCTACGACGGCCGCCTCGATCCGGCGGCGGCGCTCGCGCTGATCACCGCCCACGGCGGCGCTTGATGTTCAAAGTTCGTGTGATCCCGTGCCTCGACGTGAAGGACGGGCGCGTCGTCAAGGGCGTCAACTTCGTCGACCTGCGCGACGCCGGCGATCCGGTGGAGGCGGCGATCGCCTATGACGCCGCCGGCGCCGACGAGCTGTGCTTCCTCGACATCACCGCCAGCCACGAGAACCGCGGCATCATCTTCGACGTGGTGCAGCGCACGGCCGAGGCGTGCTTCATGCCGCTCACGGTCGGCGGCGGCGTGCGCACGGTCGAGGACATCCGGCGGCTGCTCTCCTCCGGCGCCGACAAGGTCTCGATCAACACCGCCGCCGTGACCCGCCGCGCGTTCGTGCAGGAGGCGGCGGAAAAATTCGGCGACCAGTGCATCGTGGTGGCGATCGACGCGAAAAGGGTGTCGCCGGCGGGTGCGCCGGAGCGCTGGGAAATCTTCACCCATGGCGGCCGCAATCCGACCGGGCTCGACGCGGTCGATTATGCGCGCGAGGTGGTGGCGCTCGGCGCCGGCGAGATTTTGCTGACCTCGATGGACCGCGACGGCACCCGCGCCGGCTTCGACATCGCGCTCACCCGCGCGGTGGCGGATGCGGTGCCGGTGCCGGTGATCGCCTCCGGCGGCGTCGGCACGCTCGAACATCTGGTTGCCGGCATCCGCGACGGCCACGCCACCGCGGTGCTTGCCGCCTCGATCTTCCACTTCGGCGAGTTCAGCGTGCGCGAGGCCAAGGAATACATGGGCCGCGCCGGCCTGCCGGTGCGGCTCGATCCGTAGCCGTCATTCCGGGACGGCGAAGCGGAGCCGGAATCCTCGCAGGACAGCGCTACTCCGCCGCCTGCGCTTCCGGGAAGCGGTAGTTGCGGAACTGGTCGCGCAGCGTGGTCTTCTGGATCTTGCCGGTGGCGGTGTGCGGGATCTCGTCGACGAACGCGACATCGTCCGGCATCCACCACTTGGCGATCTTGCCCTGCATGAAGCCGAGGATCTCGTCCTTGGTGGCGGTCTGATCCTTCTTCAGCACGATCACCAGCAGCGGGCGCTCGTCCCAGCGCGGATGCTGGATGCCGATCGCGGCCGCTTCCGCCACCTTGGGATGGCCGACCGCGAGGTTCTCCAGGTCGATGGTGGAGATCCATTCGCCGCCGGACTTGATCACGTCCTTGGCGCGGTCGGTGATCTGCATCGTGCCGTATGGATCGATGGTGGCGATGTCGCCGGTCTCGAAGAAGCCGTCGTCGCGCAGGATGTTGCCGCCCTCGTTCTTGAAATACGCCTTGGCGACCGAGACGCCGCGCACCAGCAGGCGGCCGAAGGTCTTGCCGTCCCAGGGAAGCTCCTTGCCGGCATCGTCGACGATCTTCATCTCGACCGAGAACGGCGCCGAGCCCTGCTTCATCTTGACGTCCAGAATGCCGTCCCGGTCGAGGTCGCCGTAATCCGGCTTGATCCCGCAGATGCTGCCGATCGGATTCATCTCGGTCATGCCCCAGGCATGCGCGACGGTGACGTCGTAATCGGCCTCGAACGTCTTGATCATCGCGCGCGGGCAGGCGGAGCCGCCGATCAGCACGCGGCGCAGCTTCGGCAGCTTGTTGCCGGTCTGCTCGAGGTTGGCGAGCAGCATCAGCCATACGGTCGGCACCGCCGCCGTCATGGTGACGCCCTCGGTGTCGAGCAGCTCGTAGATCGAGGCACCGTCGAGCTTCGCGCCCGGCATCACCAGCTTGGCGCCCGACATCGGCGCCGAGAACGCGATCGACCAGCCGTTGGCGTGGAAGAACGGCACCACCGGCATGATGGTGTCGCTCGCCGACAGGTTGAACGCGTCCGGCGTCAGCGCCATCAGCGAATGCAGCACGTTGGAGCGATGCGAGTAGACGACGCCCTTGGGATTGCCGGTCGTGCCGGAGGTGTAGCACATGCCGGCGGCGGTGTTCTCGTCGAACGACGTCCAGCGAAAGTCGCCGTCGGCTTCGGCCAGCCACTCCTCGTACGCAACCGCGTTGCGCAGGCTGGTCTGCGGCATATGCGCGGCGTCGGTGTAGACGATGAAGCGCTCGATGGTCGGGAGCTGGTCCTGCAGCTTCTCGATCAGCGGCACGAAGGTGAGGTCGAGGAACATCAACCGGTCTTCGGCGTGGTTCGCGATGTAGACGATCTGGTCGGCAAAAAGCCGGGGATTGATCGTGTGGTAGACCGCTCCGAGCCCGGTGATGCCGTACCAGCTCTCGAGATGCCTCCAGGTGTTCCAGGCGAGCGTCGCGACCCGGTCGCCGAGCCGGATGCCGTCGCGCTCGAGCCGTTGCGCCACCTGCAGGGCGCGCCGCCGCACCTGCGCATAGGTGGTGCGGTGGATCGGACCCTCGATCGAGCGTGAAACAACCTCGCGATTGCCGTGTTGGATAGCGGCGTGATCGATGACGCGGTGGCACAGAAGGGGCCAATCCTGCATCAGTCCGAGCATGGTGTTCCTCCCCATCGCGTCGACCGGATCGCTCCCCAGCACCGGTCGCGGCAAGCTTGTACTGGGCTTGCGGACGGACGCAATACGGTTCGCGCCGTGCGGTTAGCGGCCGCGGCAGCGCTCGCACTTTGGCTGATGGCGAGCGCCGACGCGTTCGCGGCACGCAAGGACCCGGCACCGCCGCCGCGCCAGCCGCAGGCGGTCGCTGCCAAGCTGCCGCAAGTGGCGCCGTTTCCGCGCCCGCGGCCCGGTCGCGCCAAGGCGGCTCCAGCGGTCGCGGCTCCGGCGGCGCCGCCGCCGGCCGAATCCGCCGTGGAAGCGCTGCAGGAGGCCGCCGCCGCCTGCCTGAAGAAGCTGCCGCCGGAGCTCGCGATC
>DASWSO010000831.1:0-1802 GCA_036402635.1 Xanthobacteraceae bacterium | reverse complement strand
ACGGTAGCCGCGTTTACGGCATTGCCCCGCGAGTGTCTGTCTTGCCGAGCACCAGCAGGGTTGATCCTCCGCGGGTAAATCCGCACAGTGCGCGCATGAGAACACACACCCGCACTCCGTCTCGCCGCACCGTCCTTAAATCCGCCGCCGCGCTGGCACTGGCGCCGGCGCTCATCGGCAGCCGCGCCGCCTATGCCGCCTATCCGGACCGGCCGGTGAAGCTGATCGTCGCCAACTCGCCCGGCGGCCCGTCCGACATCATCGCCCGCATCGTCGCGGCGGCGCTGTCGGAGGCGACCGGCGGCTCCTTCATCGTCGAGAACCGCGCCGGCGGCGGCGGCAATATCGGCATGGGCGTCGCCGCGCGCGCCGAGCCGGACGGCTACACGCTGCTGATCGCCACCAGCGGCTATGCGGTCAACCCGGCGCTCTACGACAACCTGCCGTACGATCCGTTCAAGAGCTTCATTCCGGTCTGCGAGCTCGCCACCTCGCCGAACGTGTTCGCCGTCAAGCCGGACCTCGGCGTCACGACCATGAAGGAGTTTGTGGCGCTGGCGAAGGCGAACCCGGAGAAGTTCAACGTCTCCACGGCTCCGGTCGGCACCACCCCGCATATCGAGGCGGAGGTGCTGAAGTTCCGCGAGGGGCTCACCAAGATGGCGAGCGTGGTCTACGGCGGCGGCGGCGAAGCCCTGCAGGCGCTGCTGAGCGGCACCGTTCAGCTGTCTTCCGGCGTGCTCGCGCCGGCGCATCCGCACCTCAAGTCCGGCGCCATCCGCGGCCTGGCGGTCACCGGCGAGACCCGCTGGCACGATCTGCCGGATATCCCCACCATGATCGAGTCCGGCTATCCGGATTTCGTGTTCGAGACCTACACGGCGCTGCTCGCGCCCGCCGGTACGCCCGCCGACATCGTCGCGCGGCTGGAGAAGGAGACGGTCGCGCTCCTCTCCAAGCCGGAGATGCGGGCGCGGCTCGCGCAGTCCGGCTTCCAGGTGCAGGCCAAGGACGGCAAGGGCCATCTGGCGCGCCTGCAGAAGGAAGTGCCGATGTTTCGCGAGATCATCCAGCAGGCCGGCATCAAGGTGAAGTGATCGTAGCCGCAGGGTGGGTTGAGCGAAGCGATACCCATCGCTTATGCCCGAGCAATGTCGTCGCGTGTGACGCGCGCCGCGTGCGCTTGCGTGCGAACCGCAGGCGCCAGCGATGGGTTTCGCTGCGCTCGACCCATCCGACAAGATCCACGCGAGAGCGGATCTGCTTATGAATGACCTGGCTGACGACGTCGCGGCGATCGCGCGCATCGACGCGGTGGCGAAGATCCTGGAAGTGGTGTGCCGCACCACCGGCATGGGCTTCGCCGCGGTGGCGCGCGTCACCGAGGCGCGCTGGATCGCCTGCGCGGTGCGCGACGAGATCGCGTTCGGCCTCGCGCCTGGCGGCGAGCTCAAGGTCGAGACCACCATCTGCAACGAGATCCGGGCGGGCGGCGAGCCGGTGGTGATCGACCACGTCGCGGCGGACACGGCCTATTGCGGCCACCCTACGCCGGCGATGTACGGCTTCCAGAGCTACATCTCGATGCCGATCCGCCGCGCCGACGGCGCCTTCTTCGGCACGCTGTGCGCGATCGATCCGCGGCCGATGCGGCTCACCGCGCCGGAGACGGTCGGCATGTTCCGGCTGTTTGCCGACCTCATCGGCTTCCACCTCGCCGCGCAGGACCAGGTGGCGTCGAGCGAGGCGGCTCTGCTCGACGCGCGCCAGGCCGCCGAGCTGCGCGAGCAGTTCATCGCCGT
>DASWSO010000830.1:0-7001 GCA_036402635.1 Xanthobacteraceae bacterium | reverse complement strand
CTCGAGGCGCGCCTCGTTCATGAGCTGGTCGATGGTGCGGACCGAGACCGTGGTCAGGATCGACAGGGCGGCGACGACGTCTTCATGCTGCTTGCCCAGCACGAGCTTGAGCAGATCGGGCTCTTCGATGCGGCCTTCGGGAAAGGCGAGCAAAATTCGCCTTATGGCCGGTCCGTAGTCGCGCGGCAGCGGAGCCTGGTCGGCAATTTCTCCCGATACTTTGCCGAGAGCCTTTTCCAGCTCCGGGTGCAGCCCGGCCGGGGCGGCGGCGAACAGCCGACAGCGGACGGCCTCGCTCGCATGCACGAGAATCTGCCCGTAAATGTGCGGCGGAAGGTCGCGCCGCTGCGCCAGGCTCTCGGCGAGAAGCTCATCGCTCGCTGCGCGTTCGGACAGGACGTCGAAACCGGACTGGGAGAACCTCGCTCCCGGGTTGGCCGTGACGCGCCTCGCCACCAGATCGTCGCCGCGTATCACCAGCACGTCGGTGACCGGCTGCGTGAGCACCCGCCGTTCTGAAACGGCGCGCAGATGCGCCTGGCTTTTGGTGCTGCTGACCTCCACCAGGTCTTCCTCGGTGAGCGACGGAGATTTCGCGAGAACCGGCTGAGCGACAACGATCTCGTCGCGCCGGGCCAGCCGTTGCACGAGCGCTGCGGGCGAGTTTGGAGAGGTCGCGAGTCGCTCGCTGAGTTCCGCCAGAACCGTCGTTTCTATTCTGTCGATCAGCTGCGCCAGCAGGCGACCGAACAGAGCCAGCTGCTCCTCGGTGAACTCTGCGCCGGGCGCGAGGAACAGGCCGGTGATCCGCCGGGCAATATCGCCAAGCCGACCTGATGCGACGGCTGCCAGCGCCGCCTCCAGTTCGGCCGGACCTTGGTCGCGCGCAATGGTCGATGATGACGCCACGCCTGACCTTGCCGTTTTGGTGTAAAAAAATGGTTCACAATTAATTGTCTACACGTTAGGCATCGCGCAAACCTAGGTTGGGAATGTCCGTCAGAGGCCGCACAGGGCATGAGCACGGAGAAGCGCAGAGCAGCGCGCAAGGCGTTCGAGAAGTCCGCCGTTATGAGGGGCGAAGCCGGCTTCGGCCCGGAACCGTGCACGATCCGCAACATATCCGATACCGGGGCCCGGCTCGCCTGCACGGCTCCTGCCAGGGTCCCGGACCGCTTTGTGCTCCAGCTCTCCGTCGACGGAAAGGTAATCCGGAAATGTCAGGTGGTCTGGCGATCCGGACTCGAACTCGGCGTCACTTTCGCCGACTCGTAAGGGCGGTCCCGCTTCAGCGGCGCGAGCACCGCGGCGGCCGGATTACCTAAGCCGGCGGGCGGATTCGCTGGCATCCGTTCCCGGCAGGGAATAGCCTTTGCCGGTCGGCTACATTCCTGGCCTTCGTTTCCGAACGGGAGGTTCGCATGTACGGAGTGATGCGTCGGTACAAGTTGACGGCCACGTTTGACGAACTGAACAACAAGGTCGCCGCCGAGCTCGTCCCGCAGATCAAAGGCATCAAGGGGTTTCGAGCTTATCGCACGGTCAATCTCGGCGACGGGTATGTCGCCTCGTTCAGCCTGTTCGACGACAAGAGCGGGGCCGATCAAGCAACGCAGAAAGCCCGCGAGTGGGCCAAGGATCCGTCGGTGAAGAAGATGATCCCCGACGCGCCTGAGGTTCAGGGCGGAGAAATAGGCCTCAACATCAACGCTTGAGGTGACGGCTTGGCGCGCGCGAGAAGCGGCCCCGGCGGCCAACGCTCCGGGGCCACCCTCGCGGCGATAAACGTCATCAAGCGTGTGGCCACGATCTTGCGCGCGTCCGCCAAACTGATGAGACGCCGGCCTGAGCGGCGACGCGCCGGTTCGCCGGACATTTTGTTAACCCGGCGACAACCAATGCAGTCGGCCGCTGCGACCTCGCTCGATTCGTTCTCCGAGAACAGACCGGAACGGAACAAGGCGCCAGCCGACAAAGACGCGGCTTAGTTCATCGCCTCGCGCACGGCCACCAAGATGTCGTCCAGCTCGGCCGTGGTCGAGACCCGCGCATCGGCCTCGTGTTTGCCGGCGAAGGTCCGCGCAGGCTTCGCCGCGGGTTCGCGCGGGGAGACGCAGTTCTCGTTGTATTCGGCCATCAGCAGCCAGACGCGGGAACAATCGCGATAGATCGCGGCAATCGCCGGGCTCTTGCTGTTCGCCGCGGCGGCTGCGCTCTCATCGGAGCGGCGGTGATAGAGCGACCGCGATTGCGCCGGCGGCCCGGGGTTCGCGGCGAAGTCGATGCTGCGCGCGGGGGCCGTGGGCGCGGGAACGCGGCCGCGGGTCCGGTGCCCCGGCTCGAGCGAGGCCAAAAGCAGCTTGCTGCGATCCCCCACCAGCCAGCGCCACGGAGGCCGGCGGGCGGGCCGCGACTCTGCTGCCGCAGTCGTGTCTCTCATCTATAGCCCCGCGGCGATCGCACGGTGCAGCCTCCATGCCGCATGCCCTCGCCAATGACACGGCCACGCTCGCCCAGCGTGGTTACCCGAAGGTTAACAGGAGCGCGCTCTGTGTCTGATGGCCGCCAAAGCGATGCCGCGGAGACACTGGCGCGCCCGAAGGGATTCGAACCCCTGACCTTTGCCTTCGGAGGGCAACGCTCTATCCAGCTGAGCTACGGGCGCGGATGCCGGCATGCATAGACGATCGGCCGGCGGGCGGCAACGGTTGGTGGCCCGGTCAGGCGCTGCGGCCCTTGCGCAGCTTGCCGACAATGCCGGTCGGGAAGAAGTAGACGCTGAGGATGAACAGGAGGCCGAGCCACAACAGCCAGCGGTCCGGGTGGAACAGCTGCGGCAGCAGCGGCAGTCCCTCGGTGGCGCGGCTGATCGCCCCCATCAGGGTCTGCAGGTAGCTCTCCGCCAAGAGGAAGATGGTGGCGCCGAGCACCGCGCCGTAGAGCGTGCCCATGCCGCCGATCACCACGATCAGCAGGATGTCGAGCATGATGTCGAAGGAGAGCGTCACCGCCGGCCCGGTGTAGCGCAGCCAGACGGCGCACAGCACGCCGGCGAACGTCGCCATGGCGGCGGAGACGCAGTTGATCAACGAGCGGTAGAGCACGGTGCGGTAGCCGAGCGCCTCGGCGCGGAAGTCGTTCTCGCGGATCGCCTGCAGCACGCGCCCGAACGGCGAGTTCACCACCCGCAGCATGATCAGAAACAGCACCAGCGCGGTGAGGAACAGCAGGTAATAGGCGACGATGCGGCCGTTGATGGTGACCCCGAGCACGTCGTTTTCGAACAGCCGGAAGCCGGGGCGCAGCAGCGGCGGGATCTGGTAGGTGCGGCCGTCCTCGCCGCCGGTGAGCCAGCCGAGCTGCGAGGCCAGGATCGCGAACACGCTCGCCACCGCCAGCGTGATCATGGCGAAGAAGATCGCGCGCACGCGCAGCGAAAACAGCCCGATCAGCAGCGCCAGCAGGATCGAGAGCGCGAGCGCGATCAGCGTGCCGAGCGCGATCGAGGACCATGACGGTCCCCAGGTGTAGAGCGCCAGCCCGGCGCCATAGCCGCCGATGCCGAAGAACATCGTATGGGCGAACGAGACGATGCCGGTGTAGCCGAGCAGCAGGTCGTAGCTCGCCACCAGCACGATGAAGTAGCAGATCTTCGCCGCCGCATTGAGCGACTGCGAGCCGGGAAACAGGAACGGCGCCAGCGCCAGCCCGGCAAGGATCGCCAGCAGCGCGGCGGTCAGCACGCGGCTGCCGGGATAGTCGTCGGAAAGGAGCGCGCGCAGCATCAGCGGTTCGCCACCGGATAGAGGCCGCGCGCGCGCCAGAGCAGGATCGCCACCATCAACAGGATGTTGGAGCCGAGCGCGAGCTTGGGCGCGAGGAAGCCGGTGTAGTTCGCCGTCAGCGCGACCAGCAACGCGCCGATGAAGCAGCCGCCGACCGAGCCGAGGCCGCCGATGATGACGACGATGAAGATCAGCACGAGCAGTTCGAGCCCCATGCCGGGCGTGAGCGCCTCGCGGTAGAACGCCCACATCACGCCGCCGAGCCCGGCGAGTGCGGAGCCGGCGACGAACACGCCGACGAACAGCCGGTCGACGTGGTAGCCGAGCGCCTCCACCATCTCGCGGTTCTCGACCCCGGCGCGGATCAGCAGCCCGATCTTGGTGCGGTTGAGCACCAGCAGCATGCCGCCGAACACGACCAGCCCGATCAGCACCGCGATCAGCCGATAGCGCTCGATCGCGATATCGCCGAACACGACGATGCCGCGCAGTGCCGCCGGCAGCGGCATGGCGATCTGCACCGGACCCCACAGCACGATGATGATCTGCTGCGCCACGATCAGGCCGCCGACGGTGACCAGGATCTGGTGCAGGTGGCGGCCGTAGACCGGCTTGATGATGACGCGCTCGAAAAACCACCCGGCGATGCCGGTGATCAGCATCGCGAGCGCGATCATCGCCAGCAGCGCCAGCACGTTGAGCGTCAGCGAGTCGGCGGCGAGCCAGCCGGACAGCGGGATGAGCAGCAGCGTGGTGGTGTAGGCGCCGAGCGAGATGAAGGCGCCGTGGCCGAAATTGAGCACGTCCATCAGGCCGAACACGAGCGTGAGTCCGGACGCCATGATGAAGATCATCATCCCCATGGCGAGGCCGGCGAGCGTCAGCGTCGCCCAGGTCGAGGGCGAGCCGGTGAGCGGCAGCGCGATCAGGATCAGCAGCGGCACCAGCGCGAGCGGCCGCCAGTCGATGCGGCGGGTGATGCCGCCAGCCTGACCCTCCCCGGCTTGCGGAGGAGGGAACGGAGGGGGCGACGCATCGGTCGCGCTCATTGGTGCGAATCCAGCGCGAGCCCGAGCAGCCGGGTCTGCAGCGCCTGGTCGGCGGCGAGGTCCGCCATCGGCCCGGTGTGCACCACCCGGCCATTGTCCATGACGGCGACCGTGTCGGCGAGCGAGCGCGCGAACATGAAGTTCTGCTCCACCAGCAGGATGGTGGTGTCGCTGCGCTTGAGCTCCTGGAACGCGGCCAGCATGGCGAGGATGATCGAGGGCGCGAGCCCCTTCGTCGGTTCGTCGATCAGGATCAGCTTGCGCGGCTCGATGATGGCGCGGGCGATCGAGAGCATCTGCTTCTGGCCGCCCGAGAGAACGCCGGCGGCCGCCGACCAGAACTTCCGCAGCGCCGGAAAGAGATCCAGGATCCAGCGCAGCCGGGTCGCGTCCATGTCGCCGGCGCGCGCCGCCAGCAGCAGGTTCTCGCGCACCGTGAGGTCGGCGAAGATGCCCATGTTCTCCGGCACGTAGGCGATGCCGGCCTGCGCCACGTCGGGGGTCGCCCAGGCGGTGATCTCGCGGCCGTCGAAGCGCACGGTTCCGGCGGAGGCGTGCCACAGCCCCATGATGGTGCGCAGTGTCGAGGTCTTGCCGGCGCCGTTGCGGCCGAGCAGCGCGGTCAGGCCGCCGCGCGGCACCGTCAGGTCGACGCCCTGCAGGATGTGGTAGGGGCCGACATGGGTGTTGACGCCGGCGAGCGCGAGCAGCGGCTCAGGCATGCGCCGGCACTCCGAGATACGCCTCCTGCACCACCGGCGAGGCGATCACCTCGGCCGGCTCGCCGTCGGCGACCAAAGCGCCGTTGTGCAGCACGATGATGCGGTCGGCGAGCGAGCGCACCACGTCCATCTTGTGTTCGACCAGCAGGATGGTGCGGTCGCGCGCCGCCTTGATCTCGCCGATCAGGTCGAGGATCACCGGCACCTCGTCGACGCTCATGCCGGCGGTCGGCTCGTCGAACATGAAGACGCGCGGCCGCAGCGCCAGCATGATGGCGACTTCGAGCTTGCGCTGGTTGCCGTGCGACAGCGAGCCGGCGCTGGCGCGCGCCTGCGCGGTGAGGTTGACCTGCCGCAGCAGATCGTCGGTTTCGGCGATGAGACCGCGATGGCTGTTCCACAGGCTCCAGAGGTCGAGCCCGACGCCGGCGCGGCTCTGCACCGCGATCCGCACGTTCTCGTGCACGGTGAGGCCGGGAAACAGGTTGGTGAGCTGGAAGGCGCGGCCGATGCCGCGCCGGGCGCGCGCCGAAGCCGGCAGGCCGGTGATCTCGTCGCCGTTCCAGAGCACGTGTCCGGCGGTGGCCTTCAGCTGGCCGGAGATCAGGTTGAAGTAGGTGGTCTTGCCGGCGCCGTTCGGTCCGACGATGGCGGTGAGGGTGCCGGGCGCAAACGCGCAGCTTACCGCATTCACGGCCACATGGCCGCCGAAGCGGATGGTGAGATCGCGCGTTTCAAGGATGGACACGGGCCCCCGTCATTGTCTCCGTAGGGTGGGCAAAGGCGCGTCTTCGCGCCGTGCCCACCATGCCACGGCCGGCGCCTGAACCTGGTGGGCACGCTTGCCCCGCTGTCGCGGGGTCAAGCTTTGCCCACCCTACTTTTTGTTCCGCACCGGCACGGGCAGTTCGGAAATCGGGATCTCGCGAACGAGGTCGAGCAGGTCGTTCTCATCCTTGCCGTTCGCCTTCACCTTGAAATGGTACATCGGCTGCATCGCCTGATGGTCGTCCCGGCGAAACACCATCGTGCCCTTGGGCGTATCGAACTCCATGCCCTCCATGGCGGCGATCAGCTTCTCGGTGTCGGTACCGCCCGCCTTCTGGATCGCGGTGACGACGGCGGACGCGACCGCCATGCCGCCGGCGGTGAAGAAATCCGGCGGCGCGTTGAAGCGCTTCTGGTGCTCGGCGACCAGCCAGTCGTTCATCGGATTCTTGGGGAAGCCGGCGTAGTAATAGACCGCGCCTTCCATGCCGGGATAATTGCGGTACGGCTTCATCGCCGGCAGGATGTTGCCGCCCGGCGCGAGCTCGATGCCGAAGCGCTCGGGCTTGAGGTCGGCGATCTTGGTCAGCGGGTGCGGTCCGGCCCAGATCATCGCGATCACCTTGCGGCCCGGCTTGTCCTTGAGCGCGTCGAACAGCCGCTGCGCCGAGGCGGTG
>DASWSO010000829.1:0-7009 GCA_036402635.1 Xanthobacteraceae bacterium | reverse complement strand
CCGTGTGCCCCTTCTGGCGGCCGTAGCCCTTGACCTCGGTGGCGGTGAGGCCACTGACGCCGATGCGGGTCAACGCGTCGCGCACCTCGTCGAGCTTGAACGGCTTGATGACGGCGATCACGAGCTTCATCGGGCAACCCCCACCGCGACGGCAGCCGGTGCGCCCGCGCGTTGTTTGAAAGCGCGAAGCCGAACGGGTCAGCCCCCGGCAGGCCTGACTGTCGGCTGGATAATCAAAGCTCGTGCCAACTGCCTATCGCGTCGGCAAACGCGACCCGCGCTGATACCTGTGGGTCGGATTTCTGAACAACCGCCGCGTCGCTATGCAGCATCAGCCCCAAAGCGCGGCAGTGTGCTCACGTCGTGAGCATTTTACGCCTGCGGCCTGCGCAGCCGGACCAGGCCTTCCTGCGCGACCGACGCCACCAGCGTGCCGTCGCGGGTGAAGATCAGCCCGCGCGAGAAGCCGCGCGAGCCGCCGAGGCTCGGCGTGTCCTGCGCATACAGCAGCCAGTCGTCGGCGCGGAACGGCCGGTGCAGCCAGAGCGCATGGTCGAGGCTCGCTGCCATGAACTCCTTCTCGAACAGCGTGCGGCCGTGCGGCACCAGCGCGGTGTCGAGCAGCGTCATATCGGAGGCGTAGGCGAGCACGCATTGATGGATCGCGGGATCGTCCGGCAGCCGGCCGGTGGCGCGGATCCAGACGTGGAAACGGCCGTCCTCGAACTTCTCGCCGGAATAGCGCGTGAGCTCGACCGGGCGCAGCTCGATCGGCCGTTCGCGCTCGTAGTAGCGCCGCACCGGCTCCGGCATCCGGTCGAGATAGCGCTGCCGCACCTCGGCCTCGGTCGCCGCCTGCTCCGGCCCGGGCACCACCGGCATCTTGGCCTGATGCGAGAGCCCCTCCTCGTCGTTGTGGAACGACACCGACATCGAGAAGATCGGATGGCCGTGCTGGATCGCCAGCACCCGCCGGGTCGAGAAGCTCTTGCCGTCGCGGATGCGTTCGACCTCGTAGATGATCGGCACTTTCGGATCGCCGCCGAGCAGGAAATAGGCGTGCATCGAATGCGGCTTGCGGCCGTCGACGGTGCGCACCGCGGCGACCAGCGCCTGCCCGATCACCTGCCCACCGAATACGCGCTGCCAGCCCGACTGCGGGCTGCTGCCGCGAAACAGGTTCACCTCGAGCTGCTCGAGGTCAAGGATCGCGAGCAGGTCGGCGACGGCCTTGGACATTGCACAGTCTCATCATGCGCGGGCTTGACGCGCGCATCCATCAAAAGAGGGTCTAGGAGTTTCTTGGATGGATCGCCGGGTCAACCCTCGCTGCCGGGGCGACGGCGGCTCGCCCGGCGATGACGGAGAGCAGCATCACTCCGTGTCCATCGCATAGGGCCGCGGCATCGGCGCCTCCGGCAGCGCTGGATGGGCGCGGCCGAAGTCCGGCGCCGGCGAATCCTGCCCGATCTGCACGATGCCGCGACGGATCACGCGGGTGCGGGCAAAGTGCTCGAACAGCGCGTCGCCGTCGCCGCGGCGGATCGCGCGGGTGAGCTTCGACAGGTCCTCGTTGAAGGTGCCGAGCATCTCCAGCACCGCCTCCTTGTTGGTGAGGAAGACGTCGCGCCACATGGTCGGGTCGGAAGCCGCGATGCGGGTGAAGTCGCGGAAGCCGCCGGCGGAGAACTTCAGCACCTCCGACTCGGTGACCTCGCCGAGCTCGTCGGCGGTGCCGACGATGGTGTAGGCGATCAGGTGCGGCAGGTGGCTGGTGATGGCGAGCACGAGGTCGTGGTGCTCGGCCGTCATGGTCTCGACGTTGGCGCCGAGCGCGCGCCAGAACGCCGCCAGCCGCTCCACCGCGGCCGCATCCGCGTCCGGCGGCGGCGTCAGGATGCACCAGCGGTTGACGAACAGCTCGGCGAAGCCGGCGTCGGGCCCGGAATTCTCGGTGCCGGCGACCGGATGCGCCGGCACGAAATGCACCCCGGCCGGCAGGTGCGGACCCATGTCGCGCAGCACCGAGGCTTTCACGGAGCCGACGTCGGAGACGACGGCGCCGGATTTGAGATGCGGGCCGATCTCCTGCGCGACCGCGCCGCACTGCCCGACCGGGATGCAGACGATGACAAGGTCGGCGCCTTCTGCGGCCCGGGCATTGCTATCGATGACTTCATCGGCGAGGCCGAGCTCGTAGACGCGCCGCCGCGTCGCTTCCGAGCGCGCGGTGGCGACGATCGTGCGCACCAGCCCGCGTGCCCGTGCGGCGCGCGCGATCGACGACCCGATCAGGCCGACACCGATCAGCGCCAGCCG
Source organism: Xanthobacteraceae bacterium (assembly GCA_036402635.1). Taxonomy (GTDB): domain Bacteria; phylum Pseudomonadota; class Alphaproteobacteria; order Rhizobiales; family Xanthobacteraceae; genus DASWSO01. Next base: position 4,690 of record DASWSO010000829.1, on the reverse strand, counting down.
GTCGAACAGCGGCTCAGTCATGGGGTGGCCCGGGGCGGCCTCGACCGAATCACGCCGCACCATTCATGAATTCGGCGAGGCTCGAGACCACCAGCCGGTTGGCTTCCTCGCTGCCGACCGAGCAGCGCAGCCCGTGCGGCAGGTGGTAGGCACTGACCTGCCGCAGCACCAGCCCGCGCTTGGTGAGAAAGGCGTCGGCCTCGGCGGCGGTGCGGCCCTTCGTTTCCGGGAAATGGATCAGCACGAAATTGGCGACGCTCGGCGTCACCTCCAGCCCCAACTTGCCGATCTCCTCGGTGAGCCACGCGAGCCAGCGCGAATTGTGCGCAACCGACATCTCCGTATGCGCGGCGTCACCGACCGCCGCGATGCCGGCCGCGATCGCCGGCGCGTTGACGTTGAACGGTCCGCGGATGCGATTGAGCGCATCGACCACGTGCGCCGGCCCGTACATCCAGCCGAGGCGCAGCGCGGCGAGGCCATGGATCTTCGAGAAGGTGCGGCACATCACGACGTTGTCGGACGTGGCTACCAGCTCGATGCCGGCCTCGTAGTCGTTGCGGCGGACGTACTCGGCATAAGCAGCGTCGAGCACCAGCAGCACATGTGGCGGCAGTGCGGCATGCAGCCGCTTCACCTCGTCGAACGGCACGTAGGTGCCGGTCGGGTTATTCGGGTTGGCGAGGAAGACGAGCTTGGTGCGCTCGGTGACCGCCGCCAAAATGGTGTCGACGTCGGCGGTGTAGCGCTTCTCCGGCACCACGATCGGGGTGCCGCCCGCCGACAGCGTGGCAATGCGGTAGACCAGGAAGCCGTGGACGGTGTGGATGGCCTCGTCGCCGGGGCCGATATAGGCGTGCGCCAACAGGTTCAGCAGCTCGTCGGAGCCGGCGCCGCAGACGATGCGCGCCGGGTCGAGCCCGAAGGCGCGGCCGATCGCCTCGCGCAGCGCGGTGGCCGAGCCGTCCGGGTAATCCTGCAGAGTCTCGGCGCCGGCCCGGTAGGCCTCGATCGCGCGCGGGCTCGGCCCGTGCGGCGTCTCGTTGGAAGAGAGCTTGTAGACCTTGGCGACGCCCGGCGCGGTGCTCTTGCCCGGCACATAGGCCTGGATCTGGCGCACGCCGGGACGCGGCTCGGGACGTTGCAACGCGGGCATTTCTAACCTCTTGCACGGGCCGTGGACTCCCTCCCCTGAAAGGGGGAGGGTCGGGGAGGGGTCCAAGGCGCACGCTGACCCGACGGGACCGCGTTGCGGTCCGACCTCCCCGTTTCAGGGGGAGGTAAGTAGAAGCTCAGCGCTGCGTCGGGACCGGCGGCTCACCTTCGCGCTGCACCGTATAGCGGGTCGCGTGACCGCCGACGAGAGCGGCGGAGCGGACGGTGGCGCCGGCGCCCACCAGCGCGGCCGTGACCTCGTCGAGCTTACGCCCGCTCGGCACCGACACCAGCAGCGCCGCGCCGTCGAAGCTACCCTGCGGCACCGCGACCACGTCCGCCAGGGTGGCGATGGCGCGCGCGGCCGCCGCGCTCCAGCCGGAGACCTGCACGCTCCAGACCGCGACGTCGTTGACGATGGCGTCGGGCGCCGGATGCGACAGCAGAAACACCGGGAACGCGGCCGGATGGTCGGCGCGCTCGACGAACGGCAGCCGCGCGATGATGCGCGGCGCCCCCTCGGCTTCCAGCAGCGTCCACCACGGTCCGGCGCCGGGGACGTCGGATGCCGGAACAAGTCCGAGTTCGCCTTTCGCCTTGGTGACCGCCGCCACCACGCCGGCGGCGCCCATATGCGGCACGATCGGGACCGTGAAGCCGAAATGAAACCGCACGCAGTCGCGCACCGCGGCGTCGCCCGGCGAGAAGTCGGCATGCACCGAGAACGGCGCCTGCACGTAGGTGAAGGTGGCGATGATGACGCGCCAGATGCTCTCGACCGTGTCGAGCGGAAGAATGCCGCGATGGCGCTCCACCAGCCGCCGCATCATGTCGGCCTCGCGCGCCGGACGGAACGCCGAGGTGGTGTCCTGATTGCGCTTGACCGCGATCAGCCGGTCGATGATCTGCCCGCGCTCCATCAGCAGGCGGTGCATGCCTTCGTCGATGCGGTCGATCTCGCGCCGCAGGTCGGCGAGCGAAGGAGGCGGGTCGAGCGGTTGTGACATGAGCCTCGTGTCCCGGGCGCAGCGCAGCGTGCAACGGTGCGCTGCCGACCCGGGACCCCGGTTGGAGAGCGAACCGGGGTCATAGGCAGCGCGGCTTGCGAAAGCAAAGAAAACATTGACACTACAGGCACCCGCTCCGTAGCTAGCGCCCCCGCGCGAGGCTTGCGGGTCTGCGTGAAATCGTGCGTGTCCGGGAGCCGGGAGCGTGGCCGAAACGGAGTTGATGCTGGAGGAGCGTGCGCCGCCGCACCGCAACGATCAGGTCGAGCATCCCGACTCGCTCCTGGTCCGGTTCGGTGCCGACGAGCCGCTGCGCCTCGACTGCGGCGTCGACTTGGCGCCGTTCCAGATCGCCTACCAGACCTACGGCACGCTCAACGACGCCCGCTCCAATGCGGTGCTGGTCTGCCATGCGCTCACCGGCGACCAGCATGTCGCCAATGTGCATCCGGTGACCGGCAAGTCGGGCTGGTGGGAAAGCCTGGTGGGTCCCGGCAAGCCGATCGACACCGAGCGCTACTTCATCATTTCCACCAACGTGATCGGCGGCTGCATCGGCACCACCGGGCCGGCCTCGGTTAATCCGCAGACCGGCAAGCCGTGGGGGCTGAATTTCCCGGTCGTCACCGTCCGCGACATGGTGCGGGCGCAGGCGATGCTGCTGGACCGGCTCGGGATCGAGACGCTGTTCGCGGTCGCCGGCGGCTCCATGGGCGGCATGCAGGTGCTGCAATGGGCCGCGAGCTATCCGGAGCGCGTGTTTGCGGCGCTGCCGATCGCCACCGGCGCGCGACACTCGGCTCAGAACATCGCGTTCCACGAGGTCGGCCGGCAGGCCGTGATGGCGGACCCGGAATGGCGCGGCGGCCGCTACCTGGTCGAAGGCACCAATCCGCGGCGCGGGCTCGCGGTCGCGCGCATGGGCGCGCACATCACCTACCTCTCGGACGCCGCGCTGCACCGCAAGTTCGGCCGCAAGTTCCAGGACCGCTCGAACCCGACCTTCTCGTTCGACGCCGATTTCGAGGTGGAGTCCTATCTGCGCCACCAGGGCATTACGTTCGTGGAGCGGTTCGACGCCAACTCGTACCTCTACCTCACCCGCGCCATGGACTACTTCGATCTCGCGGCCGACTACGGCGGCGCGCTGGCCAACGCCTTCCGGGGCACGCAGACCCGCTTCTGCGTCGTCTCCTTCACCAGCGACTGGCTGTTTCCGACTCCGGAATCCCGCGCGGTGGTGCATGCGCTCAACGCCGCCGGCGCCCGCGTGTCGTTCGGCGAGATCGTCACCGACAAAGGCCACGACGCCTTCCTGCTGGAGGAGCCGGAGCTGTTCGCGATCGTGCGCGGCTTTCTGGAAGGCGCCGGCCGCACCCGCGGGCTCACTTGACGATGCTGCGGCGGCTCATGCGCGATCAGACCATGGCGGACGTGCCGCGCGCGCAAAGCGGCGGCCGCGTCGACCTGCTGCTGGTCGCCAACATGGTGACGCCGGGCGCGCGCGTGCTCGACGTCGGCTGCGGGGACGGCGAGCTCTTGCAGATCCTGGGCGAGCACCGCGGCGTCGACGGGCGCGGCATCGAGCTGTCGCGCGAGGGCGTCAACGAGTGCGTCGCCAAGGGCCTGGCGGTGATCCAGGGCGACGCCGACACCGACCTGATCGACTATCCGGACGACGCTTTCGACTACGTGATCCTGTCGCAGACGCTGCAGGCCACCCGGCAGCCGCGCTTCGTGCTGGAGCAGATGCTGCGCATCGGCCGCCACGCCGTGGTGTCGTTCCCGAATTTCGGCCACTGGCGCCTCCGCCTGCAGCTCTTGCTGCGCGGCCGCATGCCGTCGACCGAGAACCTGCCCTACAGCTGGTACGACACCCCCAACATCCACTTCTGCACCATCAAGGACTTCCGCGAGCTCTGCCGGGTGGTCGGCGCCCGCATGGAGCGGGCAGTGGCGGTGAATGCCTGGGGGCGGCCGCTGCGCCTCAACGCGCCCTGGTGGTTCTGGAACATGCTGGGCGAGCAGGCGGTGTTTCTGCTGACCCGCAAGGAGCCGGGCGCCCCGCCGCGATCGTAGGGCGCGGTTGGCCTTACTGGATCGTCATTGCCCGGGCTTGACCCGGCAATCCATCGCAACAATCCAGGGTCTCTCGACGGATGCGCGGGCCTCGCCGGTGGCGCGACGCCGTTGCCATCCGGAACATCGCGTTCCAGGCGGAACCGCACGCTTTATCCGCGCATTGTTCTCTTCAGCACCGGGGAGTGCGCGGTGATCCCATGGATTTGCGCCTGACCGACGATCGCCTGGCCGATGACGAAAGCTCCGGCCGCATTGCCATTTTCTGGACTTACGCGCTCGGCATCGCGGCCGGCGCGCTGATGGCGGTGATCATTTAGCGGCACTGCCGGCCAGGAGTTCGGTAGCCGCGATTGAGCGAAGCGCAATCCGGTAAGGTTCGGCAGCGTCGGCGCCCCGGATTTCGCTGCGCTCAATCCGGGCTACCGGATACTCAGAACAGATAGAGC
>DASWSO010000828.1:0-4918 GCA_036402635.1 Xanthobacteraceae bacterium | reverse complement strand
CCGCGGCTGAGAGATGGGAATGCGTACCAAGTCGAGATCGCGGACTACCATCGGTGAGAAGCAGGTCGCGTCCAGACGCAAGCGCGACATTCCGCCTGTTCATCCGGGCGAAATCCTGAAATCGGATTTCCTGGAGCCGATCGAGCTGAGCGTGAATGCCTTGAGCCAGGCGATCAACGTTCCGCGAACGCGTCTCAACGATATCGTGCGGGGGCGACGGGGCATTACGGCCGATACCGCGTTGCGGCTGGCGCGCTATTTCGGCGTCGGTGCACAGTTCTGGATGAACCTGCAGTCCCATTATGAATTGGAGCTCGCGGAGGAAGCCTATGGCGACCGCCTCGGGCGCGAAATCCGCCCACGAGCCGCATGAGCGCATTGTCCGTGCGATCGCTCGTCAACAACAATAAATCATCAAGCGGCAACTGACCCGTAATGCAGCCGATCACCTCGAACCAGAATCTGGCCGCCGCCTGCGAGCGTCTGGCGCAGCACCCATTCATCACGGTCGACACCGAGTTCCTGCGCGAGACCACGTATTATCCCAAGCTGTGCGTGGTGCAGATGGCGAGCACCGACGAGGCGGTGGTGATCGACGCGCTCGCCGACGGCATCGACCTCGCGCCGTTCTTCGCCCTGATGGCGAACGAGGCGGTGCTCAAGATCTTCCACGCCGCGCGCCAGGACATCGAGATCGTGTGGCACCGCGCCGGGATGATCCCCCGCCCGGTGTTCGACACCCAGGTCGCCGCCATGGTTCTGGGCTACGGCGACTCGATCTCCTACGACCAGCTGGTGCACCGCATCACCGGGGACGCGCTCGACAAGTCGCACCGCTTCACCGACTGGTCGCGGCGGCCGCTGACGCCCGAGCAGATCACCTACGCGATCTCCGACGTCACCCACCTGCGCGACGTCTACCTCGCGCTCGAAGCCGAGCTGGAGAAGCGCGGGCGGGTCGAGTGGGTGTTCGAGGAGATGGGGGTGCTGACCTCGCCCGAGACCTACCGGGCCGATCCGGAAAACGCCTGGACGCGGCTGAAGACGCGGGTGCGCAAGCCGAAGGAAGTCGCGGTGCTGACCGAGCTCGCCGCCTGGCGCGAGCGCGAGGCGCAGGCGCGCGACGTCCCGCGCGGGCGCGTGCTCAAGGACGAGGTGGTGGCGGACATCGCCATCCACGCGCCGACCACGCCGGAGCGGCTCGCGGGCCTGCGCTCGGTGCCGAAGGGTTTTGAGCGATCGCGATGGGGCAACGACGTGCTGGATGCGGTGCGCCGCGGCCTCGCGCTCGATCCCAAGACGCTGCCGCGGCTGGAGCGCGGGCGCCACCTGCCGAACGGCTCCGCCACCATCGAGCTGCTCAAGGTGCTGCTGCGGATGACGGCGGAGCACCACGGCGTCGCCGCCAAGGTGATCGCGACCATCGACGACCTCGAGCAGATCGCCTGCGACGCGGAAGCCGACGTGCCGGCGCTGAAGGGCTGGCGGCGCGAGCTGTTCGGCGAGCAGGCGCTGGCGCTCAAAGCCGGACGGCTGGCGCTGGCGGTGGAGAACGGCCGGGTGACCGCGGTCGAGCGCGCGGTGGCGTGACCGTCAGGGCGGCTGCGCGAGGTCGCGCCGCAGCAACAGGGTCGCATCGCCGATCACACGTGGTTCGCCGCAGCAGGCTTGCAGCGCCGCGCCGAGCCCCGGCAGGTTGCCGTCGGCGAAGCGGCCGAACAGCATGACGGCGGCGAACTCGCCGCCGGCAATCCGCCGCAGCACCGCATCGCGATCGACGATGCGCGCGAGCGTGCGCTCGTGGCGCAGCTTCCAGAGATCGACCGCGCTGGCATGGCCGGCCCACAGGCAGACCGACATGAACTCGCAGGCGACCGGGCCCGGCAACGACTTGAGCGCGTCGCGCAGCGCGATCAGGTGGCTTTCCTGCTGCGCCAGCTCCTGCCGCGCCTCGCGCTCGAACACCGGCCGCCACACCTCGCCACCGGTATTGACCAGCGCACGCAACAGCAGCAGCGCGGCCACCAGCGCATGCACGCTCCACCGCTCGGGCATCGCCTGCTGCAGCCGCGTCCAGAACAGCGCCAGCGCCAGCGCGGACGCGATCATCAGCGTGAACGCGATGTTGATGGAGACGCCGAGCGCGCCGCCGAACAGCAGGATCTCGAGCAAGCCTCCGGCGACCGCCAGCAGCACGAAGCCGATCCGCTCGTCCGCCAGCCGGCCCTGCCGGCGGGCGTGCGCAACCAGCCAAGCGAGCCCGGCGAGCGGCACCACCGCGCGCCAGCTCTGCGCCAGGTTGGTGAACAGCCGGCTTACGGTCAGCTCGCGCGGCACCGTGATATTGGCGAGGAAAGCGCTGCCGTAGCCGGCATACAGCGCGGCCAGCGCGATGGCGGCGGCGCCGACGCCCGTGAGCAGCCACGGCAGCAGCAGCCGGCGGCGGTAGAGCAGCAGCCAGATGGCGGTGGCGAACGGAAAGCCGATCGGGTTGTGCTTGAACAGGCCGGCCGCCACCATCACCAGCGCGGATGCGACCACCATGCCGCGGGTCTGCGCGGAGACGGCGAGCAGCGCGCCGGTCAGCATCAGCAGCGCCGCGATCAGGTTGGGCTCGGCATTGCCGAACTGCGCCTCGAACTGCACCGTCAGCACGATCACCAGCCAGCCGGCCGCGATCAGCGCGCCGGCGGCACTCGCCTGCAGCCGGCGGGCAAGCGCGTAGGTCACGGGCGCGAGCGCGAGCCCCGAGAAGGCAGCGACCACACGGCCCGGAAAGATCGGATCGCCGAACATCTTCGCCAGCGCCCCGGTCAGGTAGGCCCACAGCGGCGGATAGTTGTTGATGATGCCGCGCGACGGATCCGGATAGAGCTCGCGGCTGAACGCATGCACCGCGTGGATGGCGTTCCAGCCCTCGTTCGGCAGTTCGGAAACGAACGAGAGCCGGATCGCCAGCGAGACGCAGGCGAGCGCCACCGCGGTGCCGAACACCGCGATCGCGATCGCGTTGACGCGGCTAGCCGTCACCGCGCCAGCAGCCCGGACGGCGGCGCGATCGCCTGCGCCGGCAGCATGTCGGAGAGCAGCGCCGCCTCGAACCGGTAGGCGTACTCCGCCCAGGAGATGCCCTGCTGCAGCCGCAGCGCCGCCTCGTGCTGCCGCCGCCACAGCGCGTCGTCGTTGAAAAGGTCGAGCGCGGCGTCGGCGAACGCTTGCGGATCGCCGCGCACGCACCCGGTGACGCCGTCGATCACGCGCTCCGGCAGCACGGTCTCCGGCGCAACCACGCACGGCACGCCCATCGCCTGCGCCTCCGCGACCGTCAGGCAGAACGCTTCCACCTTGTGGCCAAGGTACAGCATGGCGCGCGACCGGCGGATCGCCGTCATCAACTGCTCGCGCGGCGCGGTCGGATGGATGCGCACGGAGCGCTGCGCCGCCTCCGGAATGCCGGCCGGCAGCAGCGAGCCGGCCCAGCGCTGCCACGCGTCCTCGCCCGCCCCGATGCCGTGCAGGCCGTAGACGTTGAGGATCGCGTCGGGTCGGCGCGGAAAGATGCGTTCCGCCCAGATGCGCACCAGCGGCGCCAGGTTGCGCTGCGGGTTCGACGCGAAAATCGCCTGCGGCGGCGGCGGTTCGCCGAGCGGCGGCATGCCGCGGATGTCGTCCGGCAAGCCCAGCGGGATGATCACGTGCGGACTGCGGCGCGGCAGCAGCGGCGAATAGATGCGGCGCTGATGATGGCTCATCAGCAGCGGGATCGGCCGGTACGCCCAGAACAGCGGCAGCTTCTTGTAGTGCTTGTATTCGTTGGGCTGCCACAGCACCCACACGACCATGCGCTTGGGCCGGCGAACCAACCCGAACAGCCGCACGTGCTGGACCGGGATGTAGACGTCGCAGCGCTCCGGCTTCGGATGCGACAGCGGCACCCACCGCACGCCCTCATGCTCGATCGGGGCCGCGCAGTTGGTGAAGCAGGTGACCTCGTGTCCGCGCTGCGCCAGCGCGCGCGCGAAGCGGATCACCGAGGACTCGGTGCCGCCGAGCGGCTCGGTTTCCAGCGAGCGCCCGTCGTAGCTGCGGGTGTCGTCGGCGAGGACGATCGAGAGCATTCTGGCCTCGGGTGGAGCGGGCGCGGGGTGCAGCGGCTACTCGGTCAGCATCTCGGGCTCGCGCCCGATCAGCCGCGCCAGCTGCCGCACCCGGTTGAACACGCGCTCGCCGACCAGCGCCGCATAGGGGCCGGGCAGGTGCTGCACGAGCCGGCCGCGCTCCACCTGGAGCGGCGTATGCGGCAGCACGCCCGGCATCGCGGCGGACAGCAGGTAGGCGACCCGCATCGCGGCGCCGAGCACGCGCGCGCGGTCGAGCACGCGCGCCGAAGCGAGCTCGCGCAACCGCGGCGACAGCTCGTCGTCGACCAGGCCGGCATGCCGGAAGAACACCGCTAGCGCCAGATAGGCGCGGCCCGGATGATCGATCCCGACGAACGAGGCGTGGGCGATGATATTGAGCGACTGCTCGCCGCGATAATCGGGATGCACGCGCCAGCCGATGTCCGACAGAAGACAGGCGGTATGGCGCAGGCGACGGTCCTCTTCGGTTTCCTTGAGCTTGACGACCCGGACCAGCCGATCGGTCCATCCGATCAGTTCCTCGGCGTGCCGGGTGGAGCGCGACAGCAGGCCGTTCAGCGACTGCGCGGCGCAGATCAGGCCGTCCTTGGCGCGCTCGGCTTGCGGCAGTCTGGCGTACAGCAGGCCTTCGCGCACGCCGAAGGTCGAGAACACGATGGTCTTCGGTTTGGCGACGCGAATGATGTGTTCGAGCACGAGCGCCGCATAGGTCAGCAGCGGCCGGCGGGCGTCGGATATCGCTTCGATATCGGCCAGCATGTTGGCGGCGGCCAGCC
>DASWSO010000827.1:0-1982 GCA_036402635.1 Xanthobacteraceae bacterium | reverse complement strand
GAACCGGGCAGCCACAGCAGCGCTGCGGTGGCAAGCAGCGTCGCGCTGTCGGTGAGCCTGCCGCGCCGCTTCAGCACCGTGGTCATGGAAAGCCCCCTACCCAGTTTAGAACTGATATATACGTGGCCCGTAGCCAGTATTGTTATGTTATTTGGGTAGATAATCTTCAATGATAAATATAGCACACGCTCATGACAATATACCTTTTACTTTGAACGATTAAAAACTGCAGACTTGCTTATGAAAGCTATTATAATTCCAAAGAGAGAGACTGTTTAACTGTGTAGTTCTAAACAGACCGCCGGCGCCGCCTTGGCGTCAGCACTGTGGAACCGCCCGGGCGGGGTTGCAGGCGTCGCTTGCGTCCCGAGCAAAACAAAAGGGCCGCCCCGGAGGGCGGCCCTTGCTCATTTTTGCCGTGTGCGCCGCGGCAGCGCGGATCACTCCGCCGCCGGCAGCGCCTCCGGCAGCTGCGCCGCGACGGCGCTTTCCTTCTCGCGCTCCTCCAGGATGAGGTCGTCGCGCTTGACGGCGATCTCGCGCAGCCGGTTCATCTGCGCCCCGGTGCCGGCCGGGATCAGGCGGCCCACGATGACGTTCTCCTTGAGCCCGTCGAGCGTGTCGTGCTTGCCGTTGACCGCGGCCTCGGTGAGCACGCGCGTGGTCTCCTGGAACGACGCCGCCGAGATGAACGAACGGGTCTGCAGCGAGGCCTTGGTGATGCCGAGCAGCACCGGGTGTCCGGTCGCCGGCTTCTTGCCCTCCTCGACGGCACGAGCGTTGATCTCGTCCATCTCGATCTTGTCGATCTGCTCGCCTTCGATCAGCTCGGTCTCGCCGGTCTCGTCGATCTCGACCTTCTGCAGCATCTGGCGGACGATCACCTCGATGTGCTTGTCGTTGATCAGCACGCCCTGCAGCCGGTAGACCTCCTGGATCTCGTTGACCAAGTAGGCGGCGAGCTCCTCGACGCCCTTGACCGCAAGAATGTCGTGCGGCGCCGGGTTGCCTTCGAGGATGAAGTCGCCCTTCTCGATCAGGTCGCCATCCTGCAGATGGATGTGCTTGCCCTTCGGGATCAGGTATTCGCGCGGCTCCACGCCCTTCTCGCTCGGCTCGATGGCGATGCGGCGCTTGTTCTTGTAGTCGCGCCCGAACCGCACCGTGCCGGAGATTTCGGCGATCACCGCGGCTTCCTTCGGCCGCCGCGCCTCGAACAGCTCCGCCACCCGCGGCAGACCGCCGGTGATGTCGCGGGTCTTGGCGCTCTCGGTGGAGATGCGCGCGATCACGTCGCCGGCCTTCACCTGCGCGCCCGGATCGACCGAGATGATCGCATCCACGGCGAGCTGGTAGCGGGCGTCGCCGCCGCGCGCGAGCTTGAGCACCTTGCCGTCCTTGCCCTTGATCACGATCGAGGGACGCAGGTCGGCGCCGCGCCCGGAGGTGCGCCAGTCGGTGACGATGCGCTTGGCGATGAAGGTCGATTCGTCGAGCGTCTCCGACATCGACTGGTTCTCCACCAGGTCCTCGAACCCGATGGTGCCGTCGACCTCGGTGATGATCGGCCGGGTATACGGATCCCACTCCGCCAGGCGCTGGCCGCGCTTGACCTTGTCGCCTTCGTCCACCTTCAGCCGGGCGCCGTACTGGATACGGTGCACGGCACGCTCGGTGCCGTCCGGGTCCGACACCACCACCGCCATGTTGCGGGCAATGGCGATCAGCGCGCCTTCCGAGTTGCGCACCAGCGCGCGGTTGCGCACGTGCACGACGCCGTCGAAGTTCGACTCGATGAACGACTGCTCGGAAATCTGCGCCGCGCCGCCGATGTGGAACGTGCGCATGGTGAGCTGGGTGCCCGGCTCGCCGATCGACTGCGCCGCGATCACGCCGACCGCCTCGCCCATGTTGACCGGCGTGCCGCGGGCGAGATCGCGCCCGTAGCAGGTGCCGCACACGCCCGACGTCGTCTCGCAGGT
>DASWSO010000826.1:0-2087 GCA_036402635.1 Xanthobacteraceae bacterium | reverse complement strand
CGAACGGGTTCTGCCAGCCGCCGCCGCGAGCGGGCGCGCGCGGCGGATAGGCGGCGGCGAGATAATCCAGCACCTGCGCGCGCTGCGGCGGATCGAGCGGCGGCATGTTGTGGCGCTCGATCATGAACGCGATCGTGTCGTTCCAGCGTTCGCGGCTCATGCCCTGCGCGGCCACGAGCTTGAAGTTGTGGCAGGCCGTGCAGGCGTAGAACGCCTGCTCGCGGCCGGGTGCTTCGGCGAACTGTTCGGGCGTCTCATCGCCGGGCGTGAACGCCGTCTGCGCGACGGCCGGATTTTGCGACAATGCAATCATCATCGCGGTCAAAGCTGCCGCCCGCCTCACCCGACCAGCACCGCGATGCGGTGCATCGGGTTGCCGCCGTACCCCTGCGGATTCCAGGTGCCGGCGGCGTGCAGCTGCATCACGTCGTGCGAGTCGGTGGCGCGCGACCAGACCTCGAAATAGCCGTCGCTCGGCAGCTTCAGGCGCGCGGTCCAGCGCTGCCAGTCGTACGGGTTTTTCGGCGCCTGCAGATCCACCGGCTGCCAGGTGGCGCCGAAATCGATCGACACGTCGACGCGCTTGACGGTGTTGTCGCCGGCCCAGGCGGCACCGCGCAGGGGAACGTCGCGCGTTCCCGCCGCCAGCCGCGCGCCGTTCGCCGGACTGGTCACGATCGAGCGCACCGGCATCGATTCGAGGTCGCGGAAGCTTTTGCCGTCGTTCTGCGAGCCGGGCACGATCGGCGCGCTCGGCACCCGGTACGAGGTGCCGCCCATGCCCTGCCCGTCGTGCGGCTTGTCGCGCAGCCAGATGCGGGTGAGCCACTTGGCCGAGACCGAGCCGGGCCAGCCGGCGATCACCAGCCGCAGCGGAAAGCCGTGCACCGGCGCCAGCGGCTGCCCGTTCATCGCCCAGACGATCAGATTGTTCTCGTCCATCGCCTTGGCGATTGGCACGCCGCGCGACAGCGCCACGCGTCCGGCCTCGCCCGAGAGGTGCGGATCGGCGCCGTAATGTCCGGTGAACAGCGCGGAAGGCTTCACGCCCGCCGCCTTGAGCACGTCGGATAGCCGCACCCCGGTCCATTCGGCGCAGCCGACGCCGCCGTTGGTCCACTGGTTGCCGCGCGCCTCCGGCGAGAAGAACGAGCGGCCGTTGCCGCCGCATTCCAGCACCAGCCGGCGCGTCACCGGCGTGAAGCGCGCTTTGAGCTCGCCGAGCGCCAGCTCGAGCTTGGTCGTAACCTCGCCGTCGACCGTGAGCGTCCACTTGTCCGGATCGGCCGCCGGCTCCGGCATCTGGCCGTTGTTGCGGATGTAGAATTTCTCCACCGGCGTGGTGTCGTCGTCGAGCAGGTTTTCCGGCGTCTCCGCCACCAACGGACGATCGCCGAGCACCACCAACCCCTCGGACTTCCCCGGAAAGCGCAACGGCTGCGGCCCCTTGGCGCCCGCGCCGGCCGCTGCCGGCGGCGCGCTTTGCGCCAACGCCGCCGGGATCATGCCACCCGGCATCGTCGCGGCAAACGGGATCGCGCCGCCGAGCGCCGCGCCGATCGCGGTCAGGCCGGCGGAGCCGATCAAGCCGCGCCGGCTCGCCGGCAGGCGGGCGAACGCGAGCGCGTCGGCGCGTTCGGGATCGTCGGCATAGAGTTCGCGGATCGAGCGCTCGGTCATTTCGTCTCCCTGTGCGGCTCTGTGCGGCCGTTGCGGCGAGCCTAGTGGAGACGATTCTCCCGGCCCAGTCACATTCGGGAGAAGACCGTTCTCCGGCGGGTTTTCGTCTCCCGCTCGCGGGAGAGGTGGTTCCGAGCGCAACAATGTAGGGTGGGCAAAGGCGCGGCCGCGCCGTGCCCACCACCTCCGAACCGTGGAAGGAATGGTGGGCACGCTGCGCTTTGCCCACCCTACGGGCAGGCAGCAATGTACGGGCAAAGGCGCGGCTGCGCGCCGTGCCCACCACCTCCGAATCCGTGGAAGAAATGGTGGGCACGCTGCGCTTTGCCCACCCTACGGGCGCGAGCAATGTAGGCTGGGCAAAAGGCGCGGAACGCGCCGGTGCCCACCGCCTTCGTATGGGCGGA
>DASWSO010000825.1:0-1645 GCA_036402635.1 Xanthobacteraceae bacterium | reverse complement strand
CACCGGCCGCCGCCCCGGCGAGCCGCCGCCGACGCTGTTCGAATACGTGCCGGACAACGCGCTGGTGTTCGCCGACGAGAGCCATGTCACCGTTCCGCAGCTCGGCGGCATGTATCGCGGCGACTTCCGCCGCAAGGCGACACTCGCCGAATACGGCTTCCGGCTGCCGTCCTGCATGGACAACCGCCCGCTGCGCTTCGAGGAATGGGACGCCATGCGTCCGCAGACGCTGGCGGTTTCGGCGACGCCGTCGCACTGGGAACTGGAAGAGTCCGGCGGCGTATTCGCCGAGCAGGTGATCCGTCCGACCGGGTTGATCGACCCGCCGGTGGACGTGCGTCCGGCGCGCACCCAGGTTGACGACCTGGTGGGCGAGGTGCGCGCCACCGCGGCCGCCGGCTACCGCTCGCTGGTGACGGTGCTGACCAAGCGCATGGCCGAGGACCTCACCGAATACCTGCACGAGCAGGGCATCCGCGTGCGCTACATGCATTCCGACATCGACACGCTGGAGCGCATCGAGATCATCCGCGACCTGCGGCTCGGCGCCTTCGACGCGCTGGTCGGCATCAACCTGCTGCGCGAGGGGCTCGACATCCCGGAATGCGCGCTGGTCACCATTCTCGACGCCGACAAGGAAGGCTTCCTGCGCTCGGAGACCTCGCTGATCCAGACCATCGGCCGCGCCGCCCGCAACGTCGACGGCCGCGTCATCCTCTATGCCGACAGCGTCACCGGCTCGATGCAGCGCGCCATCGAGGAGACCAACCGGCGGCGCGAGAAGCAGCTCGCCTACAATACCGAGCACGGCATCACGCCGGAATCGATCAAGAAGTCGATCAACGACATCATGGGCTCGGTGTACGAGCGCGACCACGTGCTGATCGGCACCGGCGACGCCAAAGCGCGCGGCGGCCATTGGGGCGAGGACGTTGCCACCATCGGGCATAATTTCCAGGCCGTGCTGGCGGATCTTGAGAAGCGCATGCGCGAAGCCGCCGCCGACCTGAACTTCGAGGAAGCGGCGCGGCTGCGCGACGAGGTCAAGCGGCTGCGCGCGACCGAGCTCGCGGTGGTGGACGATCCGACCGCGAAGCGTCTGCCGCCGTCCGGCAAGGACGGACGCAGCGCGCTCTCGCGCCCGCACAAGCCCGAGCTCGACGAGATGGGGATCGCGCTCCATCACGAGCGGCAGGTCTATCGCGAGAAGCAAGAGGCGAGGAGCGCCGCAGGCGCGACCGGCAACCAAAAGACCGCCCGCGCGCGCAAGCCGACCCTCGACGAGATGGGACCGGGTCCCGAAAGCGTGCCGTATCGCGGCCCCAAATCCACGCTCGGCCGCCCCGGCCAACGCGGCGGCTGGAAGAAAAAACGGTAGAAGCTTGCCGCTCTCGACTTCAAACGGCAAAGCTGTCGTTCGCAGAGGAGTCGCTAGTGAATTCTTCCTTGCTCCAAGCCGGCGAACCGAGAGTACAATGCATAGGCTCTATGCCGCCTGACTTGATGCGACCTTTTCGTCGGATCGCGGCCACAGTTGACAGGCGCGCCGCCATAACTCGGTTGACCGCGCTTCGATCGCAGTTTCGTCCCAAACGTCTAGATTTTGAACTATCTTGTTGATGGGCAGAAACGAGTGGCCCAGCTC
>DASWSO010000824.1:0-1900 GCA_036402635.1 Xanthobacteraceae bacterium | reverse complement strand
CGCCTCCTGGAACAGCGCATGGGTGCCGACCACGAGATCGATTTCCCCGCGCGCCAGCCGCTCCAGCACCGCGTCGCGCTCGCGGCCGCGCTCGCGCCCGGTGACCAGCGCGATGCGCACACCGGCGGGCTCGCCAAGCCGTACCAGGGTGGCGTGATGCTGGCGTGCCAGCAGTTCGGTCGGCGCCATCAGCGCGGCCTGCCGTCCGGCCTCGATGGCCGCAGCGGCGGCGAGCAGCGCCACCACCGTCTTGCCGGAGCCGACGTCGCCCTGCAGCAGCCGCAGCATGCGCTGCGGCTGCGCCATGTCGGCGAGGATGTCGTCAACCGCCTCGCGTTGCGACCCGGTCAGCGCGAAGGGCAGGGCGGCGACGATCTTCTCCCGCAGCCGCCCGTCGCCCACGGTCGGGCGCCCGGCCGGGCGGCGCACATGCGCGCGCACCAAAGCGAGCGCCAGCTGGCCGGCCAGCAGCTCGTCATAGGCGAGCCGCGACCACGCCGCGCTCTCCGGCTTCGCGGTTTCGAGATCGGGCGGCCGGTGCAGCGTCGCCAGCGCCTCGCGGAACGGCGGCCAGTGCTGCTGCGCCAGCCAGTGCGGCTCCTGCCACTCGGGCAGTTCCGGAAGCTTCTTCGCCGCCGCGTCGATCATGCGGCCGAGCTGCCGCAGCGTCAGCCCTTCGGTCAGCGGATAGACCGGCTCGATCAGCGGCAGCGTCTCGAAATCCGCTTCGTCGACCACCCGCTCCGGGTGCACCATCTGGCGCATGCCGTCGAACAGCGCGGTCGTTCCCGAGACGTAGCGGCGCGCGCCCACCGGGAACAGCTTTTCCAGGTAGCCCTTCGGCGCGTTGAAGTAGGTGAGGATGAGGTCGGCGGTCTCGTCGGAGGCGTAGATGCGGTAAGGCGCGCGCGGGCGGTGGCGCGGTGGCGGCTGATGCAGATCGACTTTGACGGCGACCGTGACCACCTCGCCCGGCACGATGTCGCGCAGCTTCGGGCGCTTGGTGCGGTCGATGACGCTCGCCGGCAGGTGGAACAGGAGGTCGAGCACGCGCGCCCATTCGCTGCCGCGGCCGAGCAGCCGCCCGTAGCGCTCTTCCTGCTTCGGCCCGATGCCGGGCAGGGTGGTCACCGGGGCAAACAGGGGATCGAGCAGGCTGGGGCGCATTCGCTTTCCGCTTGTCCTGACATCGGCCGGACCAGCCTCTATATAACCGCCAGCCCGGCCCGTCCGGGCTTTCGGCGTTCGGAGAAGCAGACGTGAGCACGGCGCGTTCGAGTGAGGGTTTGGATCTGCGCCGGCGCAGGCTGCTGTTTCGCGCCTGGCACCGCGGCACCCGCGAAATGGATTTGATCATGGGCCGCTTCGCCGATGCGACGCTATCCGACCTCAGCGACGCCGACCTGGACCGCTACGAGCGGCTGATGGACGTGCCGGAACCCGAACTCTACGCCTGGGTGACGGACGCCGAACCGGTGCCGTCCGAGCACGACACCGACCTCTTCCGCCGCCTGTGCGCCTTCCACCGTCCCGACCACGCATGAAACGACCACTGCAATCGCCCGCCGCCCACCTGGCGCCCGGCCGCCGCCTCACCCTTGCCCGCGTCGCCGATGGGGCGGAGGGGCTCGCCGCCGCCGATCTCGCCCGTGCGGTCGCCGCCAAGCCGGACGCGCCGCCGATCGCGCTGTTAGGGATTTGCCGCGACGGGCCGCGCATGGCGGCGCTGTCGCGCGCGCTCGGCTTCTTTGCGCCCGACCTCACGGTGCTGGAATTCCCGGCCTGGGATTGCCAGCCCTACGACCGCGTCTCGCCGCACGCGAGCATCGTCGCCCAGCGCATGATCACGCTGTCGCGGCTGGCCCGGCTCAAAGGCAACGAGCGGCCGTCGGTGCTGCTC
>DASWSO010000823.1:0-4280 GCA_036402635.1 Xanthobacteraceae bacterium | reverse complement strand
ACGCCGTCGACCGTGACGGTGGCGTTGTCCTTGGTGATCACCTCCTGCTGCGGGATGTCGACCACCTGCTCCATCATGTTGATCTTGCGCCCGACCCGATCGAAGTACGGGACGATCAGGTTGAGGCCGGGCGTGAGCGTGCGGGTGTAGCGGCCGAAGCGTTCGACCGTCCAATTGTAGCCCTGGCCCACCGTCTTCACGCCGGCGAAGACGGTCACCACCGCCAGCAGCACCAGGACCACGACGAAGATATTCAGACCGAGCGGAAACATCGCGAGCCCCCTTGCCGAAGCATTGCATTGTGGAGGCCGCCCGGGGCACCAGCAAGGCGCGCCGGCGCGATCCGCACCGTTGATTGGTCGTTAAGCGGGGCGGTTTAGGTTCTTCCGCGCCGCAGCCGCGACGCGGATGCCTCGATCACCGTTAACGATGCGTGGTGCCGTTGCAACAGGCTCAGGAAACCCGCGCCGGCCGCGGCACCAGGCCGTTGACCATTTCGGCTCCCCGTCATTACTCACGGCCGACCCGCCCGGAGTTTTCAACAACCCCATCGTCGTCGTCGTGGCTGCGCGGAACTTCTGCGCGGCTCTTCCGTTGTTGGCGCGACCAGGAGAACAAGAATGCAGACTGACTCTTCCGCACGCTTCATGGGCATCGGCACTGCGCTGCTTTTCAGCTTCGTGCTGCTGCTGAACGCGCTCGCCTTTTGACCGCCTCACAGGCTTGTTGTTCCCGTCATCGCCGGGCTTGCCCGGCAAATCCATCGCACAACTCTCTGGAATCGCATTTCTTGATGGATGCCCGGATCAAGTCCGGACCTGACGACCAGACTAGACCCACCCCTGCAGTTCGCGTGTGACCAGGTTTTGGATCACGCGCATGCCATCCGGCCGGTCGTTGAGGCACGGGATGGCGGCGAAGTTCTCTCCTCCATTGTGACGGAAGATCTCGGCATTCTCGCCGGCGATCTCCTCCAGCGTCTCCAGGCAGTCGGCGGCGAAGCCGGGCGTGACCACGGCCAGGTTCTTGACACCGCTCTGCGCCAGCGCCTTCACGGTCGCGTCGGTATAGGGCTGCAGCCATTCGGCCGGCCCGAATCGCGACTGGAAGGTCAGCCGCAGCCTGTCCTCGTCCATGCCCAGGCGCGCGCGCAACAGCCGCGCGGTCTTGTGGCAGTGGCAGTAGTACGGGTCACCCTTCAGCAGGTACTCCTTCGGCACCCCGTGGAAGGAGGCGAGCACGACCTCCGGCTTGAACGGCAGGGCCGCCAGCGCGGCCTCGACCGAGTTCGCCACCGCATCGATGTAGACCGGGTCGTCGTAATAGGGCGGCGCCACCCGCAGCGTCGGCTGCCAGCGGAATCCCATCAGCGCCTCGAACGCCTTGTCGCAGACGGTCGCGGTGGTGGCGGCCGAATACTGCGGGTACAGCGGCACCAGCAGGATGCGGCTGCAGCCCTGTGCCTGCAGCGCCGCGACGCGCGCCGCGATCGACGGATTGCCGTAGCGCATGGCCCAGTCGATCACGATGCCTTCGTGCTCGGCCGCGAGCGCCTCGCCGAGCTTCTCGGCCTGACTGCGGGTGATGGTGCGCAGCGGTGATTCGTCGAGCTCGCGGTTCCAGATCTTCTGGTAGTCGCGGCCCTTCCGGCCCGGCCGCACCGTCAGGATGATGGCGTTGAGCACCAGCCACCATTTGACCCGGTTCTCCTCGATCACGCGCCGGTCCGACAAGAACTCCTTCAGGTAGCGCCGCATCGACCAATAGTCGGTCGCGTCGGGCGTTCCGAGGTTGACCAGCAGCACCCCGATGCGGGCCGCCGGCACCGGCGGGTGCCCGGCCGGACGGTGCAGCGTGCTCTCGTCGTTGCGAGCGTCCATCAGCCTTGCCTCCGCTCAAGGATTGGGCATCCGTCCCCTCGCTGCGCTGCACAAGATTTATGCAGGGCTTGCGCGAGTCTCCGGCGGATTGCGCCGCGCGGCGGCGCGCCGCGGCCGCTTCCCGCGAGATTCCCGAACGTCATCAAAGCACTCATCGGCTGCAACCGGCTGGCACATGGCTTGCGAAGGGCAACTACGCGAAGCGGCGGTCGCCCGGGTTCGCGCCTCGTTCAAACCAACAAGGACACCGCGATGTCATTGTCTAATAACAGGGCCGTTACGCGGCGGGTCGCCAGCGGGTGGTTGGCCACCGTCGCCGGACTAGCACTCGGATTCGGCGGAGCGCTGCCCGCCAATGCGCAGGAGACGATCAAGGTCGGCATCCTGCATTCGCTCTCCGGCACCATGGCCATCAGCGAGACCACGCTGAAGGACACGATGCTGTTCCTCATCGACGAGCAGAACAAGAAGGGCGGCCTGCTCGGCAAGAAGCTCGAAGCGGTCGTGGTCGACCCGGCGTCGAACTGGCCGCTGTTCGCCGAGAAGGCGCGCGAGCTGATCACCAAGGAGAAGGTCTCGGCCGTATTCGGCTGCTGGACCTCGGTCTCCCGCAAGTCCGTGCTGCCGGTCTTCAAGGAGCTCAACAGCGTCCTGTTCTACCCGGTCCAATACGAGGGCGAGGAGAGCGAGCGCAACGTGTTCTACACCGGCGCCGCGCCCAACCAGCAGGCGATCCCGGCTGTCGATTATCTGATGAAGGACGAGAAGGTGCAGCGCTGGGTGCTGGCCGGCACCGACTACGTTTATCCGCGCACCACCAACAAGATCCTCGAAGCCTATCTGAAGGCCAAGGGCGTGAAGCCCGAGGACATCATGATCAACTACACGCCGTTCGGACATTCCGACTGGCAGACCATCGTCGCCGACGTCAAGAAGTTCGGCTCCGCCGGCAAGAAGACCGCGGTCGTGTCGACCATCAACGGCGACGCCAACGTGCCGTTCTACAAGGAGCTCGGCAATCAGGGCGTCAAGGCGACCGACATCCCGGTGGTGGCGTTCTCGGTCGGCGAGGAAGAGCTCGCCGGCGTCGACACCAAGCCGCTGCTCGGCCATCTCGCCGCCTGGAACTACTTCCAGTCGATCGACACGCCGGCCAACAAGGACTTCATCGGCAAGTGGAAGGCGTTCACCAAGAACGCCAAGCGCGTCACCAACGACCCGATGGAAGCGCACGTGATCGGCTTCGCCATGTGGGTGAAGGCGGTCGAGAAGGCCGGCACCACCGAGCCCGACAAGGTCATCGACGCACTGCCGGGCACCGAAGCCGCCAACCTCACCGGCGGCACCTCGGTGATGCTGGCCAACCATCACATCACCAAGCCGGTGTTCATCGGCGAGATCAAGGCCGACGGCCAGTTCGACGTGGTGTGGAAGACCGAAGGGCTGGTTCCGGGCGACGCCTGGTCGAAAGAGCTCGACGGCTCCAAGGACCTGGTGGCCGACTGGGTGAAGCTCAAGTGCGGCAACTACAACACCAAGACCAACAAGTGCGGCGGCCAGGGCTCCTGAGCGGCTGCGCGTGAGTCCGGAGGCGGCAAACGCGCCGCCTCCGCTTCGATGCCGGGAACATCGAAAATGCAGATGACAACCAAGAGGCTGGCGGCGCTCGCGCTCGCCATCGGCCTGCTGCTGGCGGGCGCGCTGCCTGGCGCAGCGCAGAGCTTCGACGAGACGCTGCGGCGGTTCGCTGCCGACTCGTTCAGCGAGACCGAGGCCGCCGTCAACGCGGTCGCGGTGAGCGGCAATCCGGCGGCCGCCGTCGTCATCGAGGCGCTGCGCGACGGCCGCCTGCTGGTCGACCCGGCCACCCAGCAGGTGTTCGTCAAGGACGCCGGCGGTGCGGTCACTGACGCCGCATCGGGCAAGCTGGTCGGGCCTCCGCCCGCCAACCTGAAAGCGGTCCGCCTCAATAACCGGCTGCGCCGCACAGTGGATGCCGCGCTCGGCGGCCTGACCCTGATGGCACCCGACCCCGGCAAGCGCTGGGAAGCCGCGCAGGCGGTGTTCAAGTCGCGCGATCCCGCGGCTCTGCCGGCGCTCGACCTGGCGCTCGCCAAGGAGACCGACAGTGGCGTCAAGCGCGCGCTGGAGCAGGCGCGGGCCGCCGTGATCGTCACCGCCAAGGAGAGCGACGAGGCCGCCAAGCTCGCCGCCGTCGCCACCATCCGGGCGCGCGGCGACCAGGATGCGCTCGGGCTTTTGGCCGGGCTGCCGCGCGACATCGAGCCTGCGGTGACGCAAGCCGCGAGTGCCGCGATTGCCTCGATCCAGGGCGACCTCGCGCTTTGGAGCACGGCGCAGGATATCTGGTACGGGCTGTCGCTCGGCTCGGTGCTGCTG
>DASWSO010000822.1:0-5896 GCA_036402635.1 Xanthobacteraceae bacterium | reverse complement strand
CAAAGCCGCGGTTGCGGTGCGCGCCGCTTTGCGTCGGCGCCCGTCGCCGCTATATCGCGCAGCATGCCGGGGGCCGGAACCGATAAGACCAAACGCTGGGTGCAGGAGCCGGGGCCGACCGTGATCCTGGTCGAGCCGCAGCTCGGCGAGAACATCGGCACCGCCGCGCGTGCGATGGCGAATTTCGGCCTGTCCGAGCTGCGCCTGGTGAAGCCGCGCGACGAGTTCCCCAATGCGCGCGCGCGCGCCGCCGCTTCCGGCGCCGACCGGGTGCTCGATGCGGCGGAGCTGTTCGACACCCCGCAGGCGGCGATCGCCGACTGCACGCTCGTGTTCGCCACCACGGCGCGCGCCCACGACCAGGCCAAGCCGGTGGTGAGCGCGGAACAGGCCGCGCGGCTGATGGCGCCGCGCATCGCCGCCGGCGAGAAGGTCGGACTGCTGTTCGGGCGTGAGCGCTGGGGGCTGGAGAACGACGAGGTCGCGCTCGCCGACTACATCGTCACGCTGCCGGTCAATCCGGCCTTCGCCTCGCTCAACCTGGCGCAGGCGGTGCTGATCGTCGGCTACGAGTGGTTCAAGCTCGCCGGCGGCGGCGTGCTGCCGTTCGCAATGCCGCAGAAATCCGAGCCCGCCACCAAGGAGCAGCTGTTTGCCTTCTTCGAGACGCTGGAGCGCGAGCTGGAGCGGGTGGAGTTCTTCCGGCCGCCGGAGAAGCGCGCCACCATGACGGTGAATCTGCGCAACATCTTCCACCGCATCCAGCCGACCCGGCAGGACATCCAGACGCTGCACGGCGTGTTCACCGCGATCGCGGTCGGGCGCAAGGGGCCGGCCGAAGGTGGGGTGCTCGACAGCCACGAGGCGCAGGCGCTGCGCACGCTGTTGGCCGAGCAGGCGCACGGGCAGGTGCCGTCGGAACGCGGGCCGGTGCGCGGCCTGGCGCGGCTCTTGCGCCGCAACCCGACCGATGCCGAGCGCGCCCTGTGGGACGCCCTCACCAAGGACCGCCGCTTCGCCGGCCAGGGGTTCAAGCGCCAGGTGCCGGTCGGCGCCCATATCGCGGATTTCGTCTCGTTCCCGCTGCGCACGGTGATCGACATGGTGCCGGCGGAGGAGAGCGCCGAGGCGGCGGCGGCGCGGGCGCGCAAGCGCAGCTGGATGTCCGAGCGCGGTTACCGGGTGCTGGAGGTGGCGGCCGCCGACGCCCAGCAGGACGTCGCCACGGTGCTCGACCGCTGCGCCGCCGCGCTTGCCGGGCAGCCGTAGGGCGGCTTAGGTCCCGGCCTTGATCTCGGCGATCGCCTTTTCCATCAGCTCGTCCATGGTGCGGCGCAGCTGGTGGTCCGACTGGGTCACGCCCTTGGCGTCGAAGTCCTTGCGAACCTTCATGAAAACGTCATGGTCGCCGGCCTCGTCGAAGTCCGAGACGACCACCTCTTTGGCATAGGCGTCGACCGCCTCGCCGGTCAGGCCGAGCTTCTCGGCGGCCCAGCGCCCGAGCAGCTTGTTGCGCCGGGCGCTGGCCTTGAAGCGCAACTCCTCGTCGTGGGCGAATTTCTTCTCGAAGCCTTCCTCGCGCTTGTCGAAACTGGTCATGGCGGGCCTCGTGGTTGCTGGAATGACCGCGGAAAACGGCGCCCGCACAGGGCCTGCGGCATGCGCCTTCGCGGTCTTGCATAAGGGAACGGAATCGCCAAATCAACAAAGGCTTAGCCGGGTGCGCGCGGGTGTCGCGCGGCATTTGTGCTCCGCACCCTGATCGGCTAGGTTGCCGGAACGAGCGGACGGGCCAGTGATCGCCAGAGATTCCCGACAGTCGCGCCCGGTTCCGCACTGCCAAGGGCCTGCAAAACCAATAAAGGAGCCTCGGCACTTCCCATGGATTTTCTCAAGCCACGGTACATCCCGATGAGTCGCCGCCGGCGCATCTATGAAGGCAAGGGCAAGGTCTTGTACGAGGGCCCCGAGCCCGGAACGCTGATTCAGCATTTCAAGGACGACGCCACCGCGTTCAATGCCAAGAAGCACGAGGTGATTGAGGGCAAGGGCGTCCTCAACAATCGCATCTCGGAATACGTCTTCCAGCACCTCAACGACATTGGCGTGCCAACCCACTTCATCCGCCGGCTCAACATGCGCGAGCAACTGATCCGGGAAGTGGAGATCATTCCGCTCGAAGTGGTGGTGCGCAACGTCGCGGCCGGGTCGCTGTCGCAGCGGCTCGGGATCGAGGAGGGCACCCAGTTGCCGCGCTCGATCATCGAGTTCTACTACAAGAACGACGCGCTCAACGATCCGATGGTCTCCGAGGAGCACATCACCGCGTTCGGCTGGGCCGGCCCGCAGGAGATCGACGACGTGATGGCGCTGGCGATCCGCGTCAACGACTTCCTCTCCGGCCTCTTCCTCGGCGTCGGCATCCGCCTGGTCGACTTCAAGATGGAGTGCGGCCGGCTGTGGGAGAACGACATGATGCGCATCGTCGTGGCCGACGAGATCTCCCCCGATTCCTGCCGGCTGTGGGACATCAAGTCGAGCGAGAAGCTCGACAAGGACCGCTTCCGGCGCGACCTCGGCGGCCTGCTCGAAGCCTATACCGAGGTCGCCAAGCGGCTCGGCATCATGGGCGAGAACGAGCCGCCGCGCGGCACCGGCCCGGTGCTGGTGAAGAGCTGAGGCTGCTCGAGAGGCACCGGATGGGCGTTCCCACCATCGACACGGGGCCGATCACCGTGGCGGATTTTTATG
The DNA here is from genome assembly GCA_036402635.1 of Xanthobacteraceae bacterium. Classification (GTDB taxonomy): domain Bacteria; phylum Pseudomonadota; class Alphaproteobacteria; order Rhizobiales; family Xanthobacteraceae; genus DASWSO01. The sequence continues at coordinate 3,145 of DASWSO010000822.1, read as the reverse complement.
CCTTCACGGATCGGCGACCCGACGAGGAGAAGTGGGAGCTCATCGACGGGGAGCTGATCTTGAATGCCAGTTCCGCCTACCTTCATCAGAAGATCGTCGGAAACGTCCTGTACGCGCTCACCCTGCAGTTTCGCAGGCACAAGTCACGCTGGCACGTCATACCGGGGATCGGAGTTTTGGTTTCGGATATCAGCAGGCCCGAGCCGGACCTGATGATCGTGCCCCCGCTGGGCGCCCACGCTGATCCGGGGCAGCGGGACACCAAGGAGGCGGTCGTTTTGTTCGAGGTCATGTCGCCATCGACCTCCAACCGCGATCTGAAGTGGAAGCGCGCGGCGTATACCGGGATGCCGGCGCTGACGCATTACGTCGTCCTCGCGCAGGATCAGGTCGAAGCGGTGGTGTTCGCGCGCGACAATGGCTTTGCCGAGCAGCGCCTGCGCTTGCTGAGCGATACAATCGAGTTTCCTGCGCTCGGCGTGACGCTGCCGCTCTCCGAAATCTACGTCGACATCGAGTTTGCAAGGTCACCATGAAAGCGCGCGTCACCGTCACGTTGAAGCCGAGCATTCTGGACCCGCAGGGCAAGGCGATCGAAGGCGCGCTGCGCTCGCTCGGCGTGGACGGCGTGAGCAGCGTGCGGCAGGGCAAGGTGTTCGACATCGAGTTCGACGGCAGCGACCCGGCGACCGCCGAGGCGCGGCTGACGGAAGCCGCCGACCGGCTGCTCGCCAACACGGTGATCGAGAACTACCGGGTCGAGGTCCTGTCCTGAGCACCGCGTCGAACGCTCCCGATCGGGCCGCACCATGAAAGCCTCCATCATCGTCTTCCCCGGCTCCAACCGCGAGCGCGACGCCGCGCGCGCGCTGCGTCTCGTCTGCGGCTGCGCGCCCGAGATGGCGTGGCACGGCGACACCGCGCTCCCCGACGGCACCGACCTGGTGGTGCTGCCGGGCGGCTTCTCCTATGGCGACTACCTGCGTTGCGGCGCGATCGCGGCGCGCTCGCCGATCATGGAGGCGGTGCGCGACCACGCCGCCCGCGGCGGGCTGGTGCTCGGCATCTGCAACGGCTTCCAGATCCTGTGCGAGTCGGAATTGCTGCCGGGCGCGCTGGTGCGCAACGCGCAGCTGCGCTTCACCTGCAAGGACAGCTTCCTGCGCGTCGAGCATTCCGACACGCCGTTCACGCGCGGCTACAATGCCGGCCAGGTGCTCCGCATCCCGGTCGCGCACGGCGAAGGCAATTACGTCGCCGACGGCGAAACGCTCGCCGAGCTGGAAGGGGACGGCCGCGTCATCTTCCGCTACTGCGGGCCGGACGGCGGGCTCGATCCGAAGTGGAACATCAACGGCTCGGTGGCGGCGATCGCCGGCATCGTCAACGCACGCCGCAACGTGCTCGGGCTGATGCCGCACCCCGAGGACCACGTCGAGCCGGCGCTCGGCTGCAGCGACGGTCGCGGGCTGTTTGCCGGTCTGGTCGATCATCTGGCACAAGCGGCGTGACCCGCGCTTGCGGATGTGTACACACCGGTGTACCTGAGGCAGGCGGGTCATCTGGGATCAGCCCAAGCGCGAGGCCGCCCTGCGTCAGCAGGGCTTGGACTTCATCGACGCTGCCGGCATCTTCGAAGACCCGCTGATCACCCGTGAAGACAGGAGACGCGCTGATGGCGAGGCGCGCTACATCGCAATCGGTGAAGTCGACGGCCCGTTCTTCGTCGTCGACGCGCCGGGAAAACAGCAAGCCGGCGGTGAAGACGTGTTCCGTGTCATCACGGCTCGGCGAGCTGGACGACACGCCCGCCACCGACATCAGGAGCTACACCCTCGATGAATTGCATGCGATGCGTGAAGCCGGGTTGAGCCGCACCCGTCCCGACGCGCCCGGGATCGAGCTCGACGCCAGCTTCTGGAAGCACGCCAAGTCGATGCCGCCGCTGGCCTGCAAGGCCTCGGTGCACCTGCGCATCGATCGCGACGTGCTCGACTGGTTCCGCGATCAGGGCAAGGGGCATCTCACCCGCATGAACCACGTGCTGCGCGCCTATTATGAGGCTCATCGCGCGCGGCCGAAGCAAGCCGCGGCGCGCGCCCGCCAGCACAGGAAGACCGGCCCATCGTGAGCCCCAAGGAACCGCAGATCACCCCCGAACTGGTGGCCGAGCACGGCCTCAAGCCGGAGGAATACCAGCGCATCCTCGACCTGATCGGGCGCGAGCCGACGATCACCGAGCTCGGCATCTTCTCGGCGATGTGGAACGAGCACTGCTCGTACAAATCCTCGCGCGTGCATCTGCGCACGCTGCACACGCAGGCGCCCTGGGTGATCCAGGGCCCGGGCGAGAATGCCGGCGTGGTGTCGATCGGCGACGGCCTCGCGGTCGTGTTCAAGATGGAGAGCCACAACCACCCGAGCTACATCGAGCCGTACCAGGGCGCCGCCACCGGCGTCGGCGGCATCCTGCGCGACGTGTTCACCATGGGCGCGCGCCCGGTTGCCTGCCTCAACGCGCTGAGCTTCGGCGATCCGGAGCATCCGAAGACGCGGCATCTGGTCGCCGGCGTGGTCGCCGGCGTCGGCGGCTACGGCAACTCGTTCGGGGTGCCGACGGTCGGCGGCTCGGTGCGCTTCCACACCCGCTACGACGGCAACTGCCTCGTCAACGCGATGGCGGTCGGCATCATCGAGACCAGCAAGATCTTCTATGCCAAGGCGACCGGGGTCGGGAAACCGGTGGTCTATCTCGGCTCCAAGACCGGCCGCGACGGCATCCACGGCGCCACCATGGCGTCGGCCGAGTTCGGCGCTGACGCCGAGGAGAAGCGGCCGACCGTGCAGGTCGGCGATCCGTTCGCCGAGAAGCTGCTGCTGGAAGCCTGCCTCGAGATCATGGCCAACGACTGCGTGATCGCGATCCAGGACATGGGCGCCGCCGGCCTCACCTGCTCGGCGGTCGAGATGGGCGCCAAGGGCGATCTCGGCATCACGCTCGATCTCGACAACGTGCCGTGCCGCGAGACCGGCATGACCGCCTACGAGATGATGCTCTCCGAAAGCCAGGAGCGCATGCTGATGGTGCTCAAGCCGGAGAAGGAGGCGGAGGCCGAGGCGATCTTCCGCAAATGGGGCCTCGACT
>DASWSO010000821.1:0-3805 GCA_036402635.1 Xanthobacteraceae bacterium | reverse complement strand
GGGCATCGGCCGCGGCGACGACAAGAACGCCATCCGCGCCGCGCTCGGCACGCCGACGCCGGACCGCCTGCTCAAGGTGGCGCAGGCGATGCGGCTCGGCGTCGACGACGAGCAGATCTTCGCGAGCTGCAAGATCGATCCGTGGTTCCTGGCGCAGATCCGCGGCATCGTGCGCTCCGAAGAGGAAATCCGCGCCAAGGGGCTGCCGCCCACCGCCGGCACCTTCCGCCGCCTCAAGGCGATGGGGTTTTCCGATGCCCGGCTCGGCAAGCTCACCGGGCTTACGGCCGACGAGGTGATGGCGCGGCGGCGCGCGCTCGGCGTGCGTCCCAGCTTCAAGCGCATCGACACCTGCGCGGCGGAGTTCGCCTCCCCCACCGCCTACATGTATTCGACCTACGAGACGCCCGGCGCCGGCCTGACGGTCGACGAGTCGGCGCCGTCGGACCGCACCAAGGTGATCATCCTGGGCGGCGGGCCGAACCGGATCGGGCAGGGCATCGAGTTCGACTACTGCTGCTGCCACGCCTCGTTTGCGCTCAAGGATGCCGGGTTCGAGACCATCATGATCAACTGCAATCCGGAGACCGTCTCGACCGACTACGACACCTCCGACCGGCTCTACTTCGAGCCGCTCACCGCCGAGGACGTGCTGGAGATCGTCGACAAGGAGCGCACCGCCGGCACGCTGCACGGCGTGATCGTGCAGTTCGGCGGCCAGACGCCGCTCAAGCTCGCCGAGCCGCTGGAGAAGGCCAACGTGCCGATCCTCGGCACCTCGCCGGACGCCATCGACCTGGCCGAGGATCGCGACCGCTTCAAGCACCTGATCGAGCGGCTCGGGCTGCGGCAGCCGGACAGCGGCATCGCGCCGAGCCCGGAAGCGGCGCGCGCGGTGGCGGAGGAGATCGGCTACCCGGTGGTGATCCGCCCGTCCTATGTGCTGGGCGGCCGCGCCATGGAGATCGTGCACGACGCCGAGCAGCTCGGCCGCTACCTGACCCGGCTCGTTTCCGACCTCGACGGGCCGTCGGAGCTCGCCGTCTCCGAGCATCGTCCGCTGCTGATCGACCGCTATCTCTCCGACGCGCTCGAGGTCGACGTCGACTGCCTCGCCGACGGCCGCACCACCTACGTCGCCGGGATCATGGAGCACATCGAGGAAGCCGGCATCCATTCCGGCGATTCGGCCTGCTCGCTGCCGCCGCACACGCTGTCGGCCAACCGCAAGCTGATCGCCGAGCTGGAGCGGCAGACCCGCGAGCTCGCGCTGGCGCTCAATGTCGGCGGCCTGATGAACGTGCAATTCGCCATCAAGGACGGCGACATCTACGTCCTGGAAGTGAACCCGCGCGCGTCGCGCACGGTGCCGTTCGTCGCCAAGGTGATCGGCGTGCCGGTGGCGAAGATCGCGGCGCGGGTGATGGCCGGCGAAGCGCTCGCGAGCTTCGGGCTCAAACCCCAGCGGCTCGGCCATGTGGCGGTGAAGGAAGCCGTCTTTCCGTTCAACCGCTTCCCGGGCGTCGACACGGTGCTCGGGCCGGAGATGAAATCGACCGGCGAGGTGATCGGCATCGACCGCTCGTTCGCCACCGCCTTCGCCAAGAGCCAGATCGGCGCCGGCGCGCGGCTGCCGCGCAGCGGCACCGTGTTCGTCTCGGTGCGCGAGGCCGACAAGCCGCGCATCGTCGACACGATGCGGCTGTTGACCCGGCTCGGCTTCAAGGTGATCGCCACCGGCGGCACGCAGCGCTTCCTGTCGGAGCGCGGCGTCGCGGCCGAGAAGGTCAACAAGGTGCTGGAGGGTCGGCCGCACATCGTCGACGCCATCAAGAACGGCGACGTGCAGCTCGTCTTCAACACCACCGAGGGCGCCAAGGCGCTGGAGGACTCGCGCTCGTTGCGGCAGGCGGCCCTCTTGCATAAAGTGCCCTATTACACCACTCTGGCGGGAGCCGAGGCCGCTGCACGCGGCATCGAGGCTTACCTCGCCGGCGACCTCGAAGTGTTCCCGCTGCAAAGGTACTTCGAGGAAGAGCCGAAACGAGCTAGAGTGTAGGTTCGACCGACGCCTTCCCCGGCATGGCGTTGACGTAGGGGACCCGCAAGTATGCGGGTTTCCGTCTGTTTGGACGGCCGGGAACCAATCGCCTCGACGGCAGTTTACGGCTGCCCTTCGGCGGCATGAGTGCAGGCTTGGCCATTGCGGCGGAAGCAGCGAGACTGTTCCGCGCGGCGCGGCTTTCCGCCGAAGCGGCAAGAGGATTGACGTAGGTTATGGAAAAGATCCCGATGACGGGGGCCGGCTATACGGCGCTCGAGACCGAGCTGAAGCAGCGCCAGCAGGTGGAGCGGCCTCGCATTATCCAGCAGATCACCGACGCGCGCACGCACGGCGACCTCTCGGAGAACGCCGAGTATCACGCCGCCAAGGAAGCGCAGTCGCACAACGAGGGCCGCATCGCGGAGCTCGAGGACAAGCTCGCGCGCGCCGAGGTGATCGACGTGTCGAAGCTGTCGGGCGAGACCATCAAGTTCGGCGCCACCGTCACGCTGATGGACGAGGACACCGACGAGAAGAAGGTCTGGCAGATCGTCGGCGAGCCGGAGGCGGACGCCAAGGCCGGCCGCATCTCGATTGCTTCGCCGCTGGCGCGCGCGCTGGTCGGCAAGAAGAAGGGCGCCTCGGTCGAGGTGGTCACCCCCGGCGGCGCCAAGGCGTTCGAGGTGCTGAAGGTCGAGTGGCGCTGAATAGCGCGCCGTAGGGTGGGCATAGGCGCGGCCCGCGCCGTGCCTACCGGGATCACGCAGCCGTAGGGTGGGCCTAAGGCGCGGAACGCGCCGTGCCCACCGCGACTGACGCCGCATGACATCGGCGCGAGGTGGTGGGCACGCTTCGCTTTGCCCACCCTACAGACCCCAACTGTCGGGACAAACTAATCCGGCTCGCTGCCCTTGCCGCGCAACGCCTTGACGCTGGCGCGGCGCTTCTTGGTGTCGAGCCGCTTCAGGCGCGACGCCCTGGTCGGCCGCGTCGGCCGCCGCGGCTTCGGCCGTACCGTCGCCTGCCGGATCAGCTCGAGCAGCCGCTCCAGCGCGTCGGCGCGGTTGCGCTCCTGCGTGCGGTGACGCTGCGCCGTGATGATCAGCACGCCGTCCTGCGTCAGCCGCCGTCCGGCGAGCCGCATCAGCCGCGCCCGCACTTCCTCCGGCAGCGACGGCGAGCCGCGGACGTCGAAGCGCAGCTGCACCGCGGTCGCCAGCTTGTTGACGTTCTGCCCGCCCGGCCCCGAGCTGCGGATGAAGTTTTCGTCGAGCTCGCTCTCGTCGAGCGCGATGCTGTCGGTGACGCGGATCATCTCTCGGTCGTCATTCCGGAGGCCAACGAATGTAGGGTGGGCAAAGCGAAGCGTGCCCACCGCCTTCGCTCGATGTTACGCCAAGTCGGTTGATGGTGGGCACGGCGCGTTCCGCGCCTTAGGCCCACCCTACGGCTGCGTGGGTTAAGGCCCGGCGAAGGCAGCGTCACCCGGCCGCGAGGTACTGCTTGGCCAGCACCTTGCCTTCCTCCACGGCCGGCTGATCGAAGGCGTCGACGCCGAGCAGGTGGGCGGCAACGATCGTCTCCAGCATGAAGTGCATCAGCAGTTCGCCCAAGCCCCGCTCGTCGATGCGCGGCAGGTGGATGGTGCGCACCGGGCAGCCGTTCTTGGCCAGCGTGTCGGCGGTGGCGCGCCCCTGCGCGGCGACCAAGTCGCCGATGCTCTTGCCGGCGAAGTCCGGCTCGCCCGCGCGCGCCGCCAGC
>DASWSO010000820.1:0-3028 GCA_036402635.1 Xanthobacteraceae bacterium | reverse complement strand
CGACCGCGTGCTGGTGATGGACTACGGGCAGCACCTGTTCGAGGGTACGCCGGCGGAGGTGCAGGCGCATCCGGCCGTGATCGCCGCCTATCTCGGAGCCGAGTTCCAGTGACCGCGCTGCTCCAAGCCGACGCGCTTGAGCTCGCCTACGGCGAGGTGCCGGCCTGCCGGGACTTGAGCTTCCATATCGACGCTGGCGAGATCGTGGCGCTGATCGGCGCCAACGGCGCCGGCAAGTCGACGACGTTGCGCGCGGTGGCGGGCGCGCTGATCCCGCGCGCCGGCGCCATCCGCTTCCGCGGCGCCGATATCACCCGGCTGCCGTCGCATGAGCGCACCGCGCTCGGCATCGCGCTGGTGCCGGAAGGCCGCCGGGTGTTTCCGTTCCTCACGGTGCGCGAGAATTTGGAGCTCGGCGCCTTCAAGTATCGCGGCGACAAACCGAAGGTGCGCGCGCTGATGGAGCAATCGTTCGCGATGTTTCCGCGCCTGCGCGAACGCGCTGGGCAGAACGCCGGCACGCTCTCCGGCGGCGAGCAGCAGATGCTGGCGCTCGGCCGCGCCATGATGTCGGAGCCGCACCTGCTCTGCCTCGACGAGCCATCGCTCGGGCTCGCGCCGCGCGTGGTACAGGACATCTTCCGCACCATCCGCGCCATCAACGCGGCCGGCACCAGCGTGCTGCTGGTGGAGCAGAACGCCCGCTACGCACTGGAGACGGCGAGCCGCGGCTACGTGCTGCAAACCGGCTCGATCATTGCCGAAGGTCCGTGCGCGGCGCTGAAAGCCGACGAGCGGGTGCGCGTGGCTTATCTCGGCCGCAGCGCCGCGGCCGCGGGGCCATAAAGGCCCGCCGTATTCCCCTATTGTCGCTTTCGTAGTGAACCCGACATAATGCCCTTACCGGTTGCGTATCGATGCGTCGCTGCTACGCTTCCGGCATGGCTGCACGCGCGCCCTACGCGGCTATCACTCCCTACTACCGCGAAGACCGCTCGATGCTTGAGCGGTGCATTGCGAGCGTGCAGGCGCAGACGCTGCCGGTCGATCATATCCTGATTGCCGACGGCCATCCGCAGGACTGGATCGACGGGGCCAGCGTGCGACACATCCGGCTCGATCGCAGCCACAGCAATTTCGGCAACACGCCGCGCGGTGTCGGCGCGATGCTCGTCATCGGCGGAGACTATGACGCCGTCACCATGCTGGACGCCGACAACTTCCTGGAGCCCAACCACTTCGAGCATTGCGTTGCATGCGCGACGCCAAAGAGCGGGCCGGCTTACGACGTGGTGGCCGCGCGCAGACGGTTCGTCAGGCTGGACGGAACCGCGATGCCGGTGCGCGACGAACCGCTGACGGTTCACGCCGATACCAGCTGCTTCTTCATCCTGAAGAGCGCGTTTTACACGCTGCCTGTTTGGGGAACGATGCCGCGGCCGGTTTCGCCGATCTGCGACCGCATTTTCTATCAGCACGTCAAGCAGCAGGTGCGGCTGCAGAACATCCGCTGGGTTCAGGGCGACGAGATCACCGTGAACTATCTCTGCACCTGGCAGTCGATGTACTTGGCGATCGGCGAAGTGCCGCCGCCCTTCGCAAAGCCGAATGTCGACGCCATGGCGATCCGGCGCTGGTGGAACGCGCTGAGCGCCACGGAACTCAACCGACTCTCGCGCATGACCGGCTTCAAGCTGGAGCGGCTTTTCCGCTGAGCCGAAGATTGGGGGGCGCTGCGTGGAGGCACGCTGGTTTAGGAGGAGGTGAAAGGGCTCAGGTCTTCGCCGTCTCGCCCATGCCCAGGATCGACCCGGCCATCGCACGTGGGTCGCGGCGAGGCCACTTGCCGACGTCGGCGGCATGGAAGAAGTCGGCGAGGTGCCGGTTGAACGCGTCCGGCTCCTCCAGGTTGATGGCGTGGCCGGCATTCGGCATCACCACCAGCCCGGCGGTCGGGATGTGGCGCTTCATCAGGATGCCGGCGTCGAGGCACGGCCAATCCTCGTCGCCGGTCATGATCAGCGTCGGCGCCGTGATGCTCGCCATCTTGTCGGTGAGCTCGAACAGCGACGGCCGCCGCTTCTGCACGCCGCGGATGGTGAGCGTCGATCCCTCGGTCGAATGGCCGGCGAGTTGCTCGCTGAACTCCGCCCAGCCGCGCGGGTCCTTGTTCTGGTACTGCACGCGCGTCGGCCCCAGCGCGTAGGCCTCGCCGGCTTTCGCCATGCCGAGGCTCTCGAAGCGCTTGGCCGATGCTTCCGTTTCCTCAACAAACTGCGCGCGCTGGTCGGGCGCGGCGCCGTAGCCGCAGCCGCCGATCATCAGCGAGCGGGCGCGATCCGGATAGGTGAAGCCGAAATGCAGGGTGGCGAAGCCGCCCATCGAAAGTCCGACGATGTGCGCCTTATCGATCTTCAACCCGTCGAGCACCGCCAGAATGTCGTCGCGCGCATGGTTTTGCGAATATGCTTCCTGGTCTGCTGGCACGTTGGACGGCGGGAAGCCGCGCGCATTGAACGCGATGCAGCGGTAGCGCCGCCCGAAGAAGCGGATCTGCGGCTCCCAGGAGCGCACGTCGCCGGCGAATTCGTGCACGAACACGACCGGAATGCCGGCGCCGGTCTCCTCGTAATACAGCTTCACTCCGTCCTTGGTCGTGACATGCGGCATGACGTTCTCTCTTTCGAAAACTCTGGTCAGAAATTTTGTGAGCGCGCCGAGAGGCCGGCGTCGATCACCATGACCGCACCGCTGGTGTAGCCGGAGTGCTCCGAGGCGAGGAACGCGATTGCCGCGCCGATCTCCTCCGGGGTGGAAGCGCGGCCGAACGGCAGCGGCTTCAACAGGTCGCGCCAGTTCTCGGCATCGCCGGTGCGGTCCTGCGCCTTCTTGCGCATCAGGTTGATCAGCCGGTCGGTGGCGACCGGCCCGGGGCTGATCGCCACCACGCGGATGCCGTCGCGATGGCTGATGCTGCCGATCGATTGCGTAAGGGCGGTGAGCGCCGCGTTGCCGGCGACGCCGCAGA
>DASWSO010000819.1:0-5187 GCA_036402635.1 Xanthobacteraceae bacterium | reverse complement strand
GCGCATGATCTCGGCTTCGGCGCGCTTCGCGGCGGCGAGCGCCGCCTCCGCCGTCACCAGCAGGAATGCGTCGTAAATGCCGCCGATCGCGTCGATGCGCTCGAGCAGCGCGCGCGTCCATTCCACCGGCGAGAGCGTTTTCGCGCGCAGCCGCGCCGCGCCGTCCGCGACCGTGAGGTAGGCGAGCTCGCTCATGCGTCCTCCGCGTGGCGGGCCGGGTCGTAGCCGCCGGCCGGTTCGGTGGTGGGTCCGGAGGGCACCGGCGGCAGCGGCTTGATCCCGCGTTCGGCGATCGGATTGAGCACCGCCGGCTCGAGCGCCAGCGCCCGCGTCAGGCCGCGCTGTTCCGCAATCAGCCGCAATTCGCTGTCGGCGATCATCTGCTGCAACCCCCTCGTGGCGGTCCGTTACGCTAGCGGCCCGGCGCCGCAGCGGCAACCGCTTGCAAGTGGCGGCGGGCGGTGACAGTCGCCACGGCGCCCGGTGCGGCACGCAGCAAGAACATAATAAACCAAGCAAATTCGGCAGCCGCACCCCATATCAATAGACCGCCCCTCACCGGAAGGACTTCTCCATGGCCCATTTGTATCGCGTCGGGCACACGGTCTCATTGATTCCGAGCGTGCTGCGCTCGGCGGCCGGCGGCGAATACGAGGTGATCCGGCTGGTCCCCGACGGGAACGACGGACCGCAATACCGGATCAAGAGCAAGGACGAGCGGCACGAGCGCGTGGTGCTGGAGCGCGAGATCGAGACCGCCCTGGCGCCGGACGAGGTCTTCGGGCCAATGGAGCGTGCGTGAAGGCGCCGCGCATGATCGAGCGCATCTTCGGTAACCGCAACGCGGCGTGGATCATGTGCGTCTGCGCGATCGCGGCGATCCTCGCGATCCTGTATCTGTGGGGCCCGCTGAGGACCTCCGGGCTCGGCGAGCGGCTGCATCCGACGCCGGTCGCGGACAGTTCGGTCGTGCCTCAGTTTGATCAGGCCATTTGATACTTAAACGAAGACGGATTCATCCGAGCGTACGGCGAGACTGTCGTGAGAGGCGGGCGCTGAAGATCATCATCAACAGACAGACGCTAGCGCTCCCCCCACCGAGCCCTAGCCGCCTTTAGCGCAATCTCTTTCCGCTTCTTCGCAGACAGGCCTTCCGCCCGTGCTTTTCCGCCCATGCGGCCGAGCGCGACGGCAGCCGGATTCTTGCCCTCGCTCTGCGGCGACGGCACGTCGTCCGCGACCTCCCCGGTCGCGATCCTGCCGACCAGCACGGTGCCAGCGTTCGCGTCAGCTGGGCGGCGCTCGCCTTTGGGGCCCTTGCGCATTCGATCAACCTTGTGCGTCCGATTGCTTGGCGGTAAGCATATCAGGAGGCAGGAAAAAGGCGAGCACCTTCAATGGCGGTGGTTCTTATTGTCGAAGACGACGAGCAAGTTCGTGTTCTCGCTGAATCCGTATTGCAGGAAGCCGGTCACACCGTTATCGCCGCAACCGGTGTCGATGGTGCTACGGCTCTGCTGGAAGCCAAGCAGACAGTCGATGTCTTATTCGTTGATCTCAACCTCGGGAATGACCTGGAGGCGGGGCTGAGGATCGCCCACGAAGCCAAGGCCATGCGGCCTCAGCTTTGCGTTCTTTACACCACGGGCGCAGCCGTTAATGACGGAATGCGGGCTATGTTCGTCGAGCAGTCCCGTTTTCTTCCCAAACCCTACACTTTTGAACAGCTGACGCAGTCAATCGGTCTTCTCGTGTCACACGCCAACCCGCGCCCCAGGCCAGAGTGGCCTTCGCCAGAATCAAACTGAGACACGACCGACCGTTCCGCGTCGGCGCGCAGCTCGACGCGCTCTAATCCAGCGGTTCGCCGAACGGACGTTCGCGCAGCGGCCGCTCCTCCATCGTCCACAGAAACACGAACGACGCGCCGAGCGCGAGCGCGGCGGCGGCGAAGATCCAGCGGAACGGTCCGGCAAGAATGGAGCCGTCGGCGCCGGCACGCGCGATCAGGTCGGTGACGCGTCCGCCCGCGCCGGCGAGCCCCGCGCCGCTGAGCAGGATGGCGCCGAAGCCGGCCACCAGCAGCGCGCCGCCGAGCTGGCGGAAGAAGTTCATCGCCGCGGTGGCGGTGCCGAGCTGGTGCGGGTGCACGACGTTCTGCATCGCCACCGTGGTCACCGGAAACAGGCAGCCGATCGCCACCCCGGCGACGCCGAGCAGCGCGAATACCAGCGTGAGCGGCAGCCCGGTCGGAAAAACCGCCAGCACCGCCAGCACCAGCGTGCCGCAGGCGAGGCTGACCAGCGGGATGCGCTTGTAGTGCGCCACATGCGCCATGGCGCGGCCCGAGATGGTGGCGCCGAGCACGCTGCCGCCGACCAGCGGGATCAGGCCGAGGCCGGAGCGGCCGGCGCCCATCCCCATCACCAGCTGCAGATAGACCGGCACGTAGACGGCGAGGCCGATCATCGAGCCCATGCCGAAGAAGGCGGCGAGCGTGGCGTTGCGCACCACCGGATTGCCGAGCACCGACAGCGGCAGGAACGGCTCCAGGGTGGTGGCGATGCGCAGCGCGAACAGCGTCCACAGCACCGCGGCCGCGGCGATCAGCGCGGCGATGGTCGGCGAGGTCCACGGATAGCGGGTGCCGCCCCAGGTCAGCGCCAGCAGCAGCGTCACGGTCGCGGCCGTCATCAGCGCGGCGCCGATCAGGTCGAGCCGGTGCCGGCGCTGGTGCTGCGGCAGCTTGGCGAGCGAGCGGTAGGTCATCGCCAGCGCCGCCATGCCGAGCGGCACGTTGACCCAGAAGATCAGCGACCAGTGCGCGTGCTCGGCGCAATAGCCGCCGGCGACCGCGCCGACCACGTTGGCGCCGGCGAACACCACGCCGAAATGCGCCTGATAGGCGGAGCGCTCCTTGGGCGAGATCACGTCGGCCACGATGGTCTGCGCCAGCGCGATCAGCCCACCGCCGCCGAGCCCCTGCACGGCGCGCGCGAAGATCAGCGCCGGCATGGTCTGCGCCAGCGCGCAGGCGACCGAGCCGGCCATGAACATGCCGATGCCGGCGAGCAGCACGGTGCGGCGGCCGTGGATGTCGGAGAGCTTGCCGTAGAGCGGCGTCACCGCGGTGGCGGTGATCAGGTAGGCGGTGATCACCCAGGAGAGGTTCTCGAAGTCGTGCAGCTCGCGCCCGATCGCCGGCAGCGCGGTCGCCACGATGGTCTGGTCGAGCGCCGAGAGGAACATCGCCAGCATGACGCCGAACACGATGGTGCGCGCGGTGGCGGGGTCGAGCCGGCGGCGTTCGGTGGCCGGCGCGGCGGCGCCGCTCGCGGAATCGGAATCGATACGGGCCATGCGGGCGGGAAGGTCCTTGAGTCGATGGTCGCGCGGGGGTGAATCGCCGGCGCGTCCGGAAAAAGCAAAGCACGAAACCGGCTGGGCGTGGAAACGGCGGCTTGGCCCAACGCCGGCGCCGGGCGAGACGTTCCGTTGGCGGCTACTTCGGCACGCGGGCGCGGCGCGGCACCCGCAGCGGCCAGTCCACGATGTGGTCCTCGTAGTGCTGCTCCGGCACCGCGTCCTCGTCGAGCCGCACCCGCCCGCGCACCGACACGCCGGCCGTGTGCACCGTGTCGGGATCGCCGGAGACGAGCGGATGCCACCACAGCAGGTCGCGCCCCTCGTCGAGCCGGCGGTAGGCGCAGGTCGGCGGCAGCCAGCCGATCTCTCCCACCACCTTGGCGGTGAGCCGGACGCAATCCGGCACCTGCGCGTTGCGGTTGGGATAATCGCGGCAGCGGCAGCTGGCGGCGTCCAAGAGCCGGCAGCCGATGTCGGTGAAATAGATGGCGGCCTCGGCGGCGCGCGCCTTCGGCACATCCTCTTCGAGCTTGATCAGGCAGCAGCGGCCGCAGCCGTCGCAGAGGCTTTCCCACTCGGCGTCGGTCATCTCCGCCAGGGTTTTGGTGCGCCAGAACGGCTCGTCGGGAGTCTGCATCCTGGACGTGCTTGTAGCGCCTGCGCGCCGCCGATGCGAGCCCGGCAATGCTCACTCACTCGGTTCGCCGGATGGTACGCTTGAGCGCCCGGTCGACCGCCAGGATGCCGGTCCTGACCTGCTCGAACAGCCGCGGCGGCAGCAAGCCGTAGGCGTAGACGCCGCGCCGGCCCGGGACCGGATGCAGGTCGACGCCGGGCCACACGAACGCATTGAGCTCGTTGAGCACGATCCACGATCTCGACGCGTCGAGGCCGAGATGGGCCTTCACCTTCGCCGGCACCTCGATGCCGAGTTCGGGCGGGTCGGGCTCGCGATGCGTGATCGGCGCCACCACCACGGATGTTTGTCCCCGCTCGGTGGTCGCCGCGACGATGATCGCGCAGGGCCGGCGCTTGCTGCCTTCATCCGCACCGGCGGCGTGCTCGTGGCTCCACAGGAACTCGTAGCAGACGACCAGGCCCGGCTCCGGCGTCGGCAGCGGCATGCGACTGCGGCTAATCCATCAGCGCGTCGAGATGCGCATGCTCCGGTGCCATCCTGGCGGCGCGGATGGCGCGGATGGTCTCCTCGCTCAGCGCGCCGGCGCGGAGATGGCGGCGTGCCTTGGCCCGCAGCTCCTCGAACTCGGCGAACTCTTCCGGCGAGAGGAAATAGCCGACCGGGCGATCATGGCTGACCACCACCACGGTTTCGCGCCGCGCCTCGTGCTGGAAGCGGGCGAACTGGCGGGCGAATTGCGTAGCGGACACTTTTGGCATGAGCGCTCGCGACTGCCTGATGCGATGATGCATAAATTATGCATTCTGCATAAGTTACGCAAAATGCAAAAGTTACGCAAATCGCTCCGCGAGTGAGGCGCCGGCGCGAGGCCCGCAGCGGCCGGCGGGGCCCCCTCCCCCGTTATGACGAAGGTGGAGCCGGAGCCCGCAAGCCCTTATGCGGTATCCGGTTTCTGGTCCGGCCACGGCGGCAGCGGGCGCGCGAAACCGGTAACGCGTCCGGCCCCGGGCTTGCCCGGTCCCGCAAGGCCGCGCTGGCGCTCGGCCTGCTCCGACCGGTGCACGGCGGCGCGGACCCCTTCGGCGGCGGCGAGCGCGGTGCGCAGCGCCACGATTTTTGTGACGCTGGAGGTGATCTCGGCGAGCGGCGAGGCCTCGTCCTCCACCGCCCCGCCGTGCGCG